>CBDUAX010000497.1:0-3951 GCA_965365235.1 uncultured bacterium | reverse complement strand
GAGCTCCCCGATTCTCTCTCCGCCCGCCTTCAGGAGCTGGGGGCCGCGGGCCTGGTCCTCTCCGCCAGTGTCGAAGCGGAAATCGCCGACCTGGATCCTGATGAGCAGAGAGAATTCCTCGATGAGTTGGGACTGAGGGAGTCGGCCCTGACACGGTTTATCCAGGCCGCTTATCGGCTCCTGGATCTCATCTCCTTCTTCACCGTGGGGGAGGACGAAGTCCGGGCTTGGACCATACGCAAGGGCACCAATGCTCGAAGGGCTGCAGGGAAGATCCATTCCGATCTGGAGCGAGGGTTCATTCGAGCCGAGGTGATCCCATACGACGTCTTTCTCGCCCATGGATCCGAACAAAAGGTCAAAGACCAGGGGCTTCTCCAGGTACAGGGGAAAGACTATATCGTTTCCGATGCAGATCTGGTGAGCGTCCGCTTCAACGTTTGATCTCCAAGATCTGCAACCTCGCTCCCTGGAATTCCGTCATATAGATTGAAGTGTGGTTCTCCGGAGGTGGGCGGACGCGCTGAGGTTGACTCCGATTCGTTGAGCCACTTTGTCTTCCGGACGCCTGGAATCTGGACCGATGACCTTCTGGATCACGATCTTCGCCGTCCTCGTCGTGGGATCCGTCGCTGGCCGGCTTTGGTACCTGAAATGGAAGCGACGCCGCATCGCTGCGCGTCGAAAGATCGAACTACCCAACTCTCACTACGCTTCCAAACTGGTCAAACACCAGATCGACCGGGAGCGGTGGGGCGAGTTGAACATTTCCATGCTTCACCCGGTGAACCGTGAAGAGGTAGAGCGCCTCCTGGGGATGGTGGACGCCCTGGGGCCCGATGCCCTGTCACCGCGAGAGCGCGTTTTCCTGGACCACCTCACGAGCCTGCGATTCGGCTGAGTCTCACCCGGGTCGGTCCGCAACCTCTGGTTCCATGGCCGACTCCAACTCTTCCCTCCCCATCGTTCCGGCTTCTGGTCGGGCGGCCCTCCCTCCCAGCATCTTCAATGACGTCATCGGTCCGGTGATGCGTGGGCCTTCGAGTTCTCACTGCGCGGCTGCGGTCCGGATCGGGCGTCTGGCACGGGATCTCCTGGAAGGCCAGATCAGCAGTGTCCTGGTGGAGTTTCACCCCACCGGGTCCCTGGCCACCACCCACCAAACCCAGGGCTCCGACATGGGCTTGTTTGGAGGGTTGTTGGGGTGGGACGCCGCCGACGACCGCCTCGTGAACTCCGCAGCGGCCATCCGAGAGGCCGGGATCCAGGTGGAGGTCCGTATCACAGACTACCCGGCGGTCCACCCCAACACCTACCGGATGACGCTCTCCGGCCCTTCGAGGCGGCACACCATGACGGCCATCTCGTCGGGAGGGGGGATGGTTGAGGTGCTGGAGATCGATGGGACCGACCTCTCTTTGGTTGGCGACTTCTTCGAGACCCTCATCTGGACCAGAGGGGGTCCAAGGGTGGAGCGGACCGCCGGGGACCTTCCCATGGAGCTGAGGAAGCTGCCTTCCGTCGAGGATGTTCTCGTTCACTCGAGGGGCCAGGGAGCGCTTCTCCAGGTACGTGGGACCGAACCCCTTCCAGATGCGGAGGCGCAGAGAATCTCCGGCCTCCCAGAGGTGGAGGGAGTCCGGACGCTCTCTCCCGTGCTCCCCACCCTCTCCTATGGCGGCATGGAGGTACCCTTCCTGAATGCACGGGCCCTCTTGGAGTACAACCGCCAAAGAAAGCTGAGGCTGTGGGAGCTGGCGATTCTGTATGAAAGTGCCAGAGGGCGAAAGAGCCGAGAAGCGGTGGTGGAAGAGATGGACCGGATCGTGGAGCTCCTGGAGGCTTCCATCCGGCAGGGGTTGAAGGGGACCGACTACGACGATCGAATCCTCGGACCTCAGGCCGGCGCGTTCCTGGCTCTGGCTGAGGCCGGTGGGCTGCTGGGCGGAGGGATCCTCGACACGGCCATCCCATACGTGACGGCCCTCATGGAAGTGAAGAGCGCCATGGGGGTGATCGTGGCTGCCCCCACGGCAGGAGCCTGCGGAGCCTTACCGGGTGCTTGCATCGGTGCCGGTCATGCTCTGGGGTTGGCGAGGGAAGAGCTGGTCCGGGGGATGTTGGCCGCTGGAATGGTGGGGGTGTTCATCGCTGCTCAGGCGACGTTCGCTGCTGAGGTGTGCGGGTGTCAGGCGGAGTGTGGGGCAGGATCCGCGATGGCCGCGGCGGCACTGGTCACCCTGGGTGGTGGGACCGCGGACCAGGCGCTGGCTGCATCGTCTATGGCTCTCCAGAACACCCTGGGGATGATCTGCGACCCCGTGGCAAACCGTGTCGAAGTCCCTTGTCTGGGCAGGAACGTTCTGGCGGCCTCCAACGCCCTGGCCTGTGCCAACATGGCCCTGGCAGGGTTCGACGCGGTGATTCCCCTGGATGAGGTAATCCAGACGATGTACGACGTGGGAATGGCTATGCCCCACCAGCTTCGGTGCACAGCCCTCGGAGGCCTTTCCGTCACACCGACCTCGAAGAAGATCCAGGCGTCACTGGAGGGGAAGTAGGGAGGTGAGGCGCCCTTCTCCGGCCCCCGACTAAGCTTCGCTACCGTCTTCCCGATAGTGGCATCCCCGACTCCGTGGATTCATCCGAGCGGCCCGGGCCACCGTCATGGCTGCCTGGGCACTGTTCCGCAGTCCGATCAGGCCGTCCGTCAGGCGAGTCTTGCGATAGAAGGCCTCGATCTCAGACCAGAGATTCGCGAGCTCCCGGAGGGCCCGGTTCAGACGATGCTCACTCCGGATCAAACCCACGTAGTGCCACATGATATTCCGGATGGTCTGCATGTCACCCTGGATCAGGTTGGGATCTGCCTCGTAGATGAGGTTGGAATCGTCCCAACCCGGCACATCGGCCTCTCCCATCACCGATGGCGGACCGTGGGCCTGAACGTGTCTGGCGGCTCGGTCTCCCCAGACGAGGCCTTCCAGGAGGGAGGTGCTGGCCAGCCGGTTCGCCCCGTGAACCCCCGTACATGACACCTCCCCGACAGCGTACAACCTGGGAATGGAGGTGCGGCCCCAGAGGTCCACCAGGACGCCACCGCAGAAGTAATGAGCGGCGGGGACCACGGGGATCGGGCGGTTCGTGATATCGATCCCCAGGTCCAGGCAGCGGGCGTGGATTCCCGGGAACCGGGCACGGATGGCATCGGGACTCTTCTTGCTGGAGATGTCCAGCAAGACATGAGAATACCCGTTCTCCAGCATCTCCCAGTAGATGGCACGGGAAACCACGTCTCGAGGTGCCAGGTCCTTCCACTCAGAGTCGTACCGTTGCATGAAGGGTTCGCCTTCCGGGGTAAGAAGGACGCCGCCCTCTCCTCGGACTGCTTCGCTGATGAGGAACTTCGTGACCCCTGGCATGTGGACGGCCGTGGGGTGGAACTGAACGTACTCGGCGTTCTGGACCCGTGCCCCGGCTCTGACCGCCATGCCCAGCCCATCTCCGCGGGCTCCGCCGGGGTTACTGGTGTTCAGGAAGATCTGGCCAAGACCGCCGGTGGCCAGAATCGTGTTCCTTGCCAGGATGGTCCGGGTCTTCTTTTGATCCTGGTCGTAGACGTAGGCGCCGTGGCAGGCCATGGGCTCATAAACGGCCATGGGATCCAGGGCGTGGTGGGGAGAGGTGACCAGGTCCACCGCCGTGTGATCGGTAAGGAGCTCGATGTTGGTCCGGTCCCGGAGCTGCCCGATCAGGGCCTGCATGATGGCCTTCCCGGCCATATCGCCCACGTGAAGGATCCGACGTTGGGAGTGGGCGCCTTCCAGCCCGAACTCCAGATTCCCCGAGTCGTCCCGGTCGAATGGGACGTTGGCGCCCTCGATAAGAACCTCTCCCACCACCTTTGGGCCCTCCTCCATGTATTTATTCTCGCAGCGTATTCTTTATCGG
>CBDUAX010000496.1:0-3952 GCA_965365235.1 uncultured bacterium | reverse complement strand
GGCCAGCTCCGCCACCTCCAGGGACCGGCCGATGGGATCCTCGGCACCGAAAAAGTATTCGGCGATGGGCTCGTTCAGCACGGCTACATGGCCGTCCCCGGCTTCATCCGTGGCGTCGAATTCCCGACCCGAGGTAATCGGTGCACCCAGGGTCTTGAAATAGTCCGGGGTCACGGGGTGAACCATGACGCGTGGGAGTGGGGCCACGTCCAAAGACCCGGGGCCGCCGCTGATATCGTTGGTCATACAGCAGGAGGAAGACCCCACGTATTCGAAGGGAACCGTCAGGCCGACGGCCACACCCTGGGTTCCAGGCAGAGCCGCCAGTCGACCCGTCACGGCCGAGGTGAACTGTTGCCGCGAGGTGGCGTCGTAACCCGCCGCCAAAGGGAGCGGGACCGACACCAGGTGCTCGGTTAGAAAACCAGGGTCCGCCTGCCCGATGGCCAAAAGGCTCTTGAAGAACAACCCGGCACTGCTCAGAAGAATCAGGGCCAGTGCGATCTCAGCCACCACCAATCCGCTCCGGGTCCGTCTCCCTCGACGGGATGCCGTTGAGGTAGCGCTGCCTTCCTGGAGGGCCGCCGCCACCTCCTTCCGGGACGCGTAGAGAGCCGGGAAGGTTCCGAACACAAGCCCAGTGATGACGGAGGCCAATAGGGCGAACATCAGGACCCTGGGATCCACCGAAAGGTCCTGGATGCGAGGCACACCACCCGGATTGAATCGCAAAAAGGCCTTCACGCCCAGGAAGGCCAATCCCAAGCCAACCAGGCCCCCTGCCAAAGCCAGCGTCACGCTCTCCGTGAGGAGTTGCTTCACGATCCGCCCCCGGGTGGCGCCAAGGGCCCCTCTCAGCGCCAACTCCCGACTCCTGGACGTCCCCTGGGCGAGGAGAAGGTTGGCTACATTGGCGCACGCGATGAAAAGCATGAGGCCCACAGCCCAGGAGAGCAGAAGGAGTGGGCCCCCAACGGAGCGGAAGGTGGCAACCTGAAGTGGGATCAGACGAGTATTCCGCAGAGTACCGTCCATCCGAACCAGGTAGCCCGAAAGCTCCTCGGCAAGGTTTGCGGTGAGGGAGTTCAACTCCTCTTGGGCGCCGGATACGGAAATCCCATCTTTGAGTCGGCCGACCACGGAGAGGATGTTCCACCCGAAAGTCTCCTCGGCCTCGGCCCAGAAGGGTAGCCAGAGGTCGACTCGCTCACCCGTGACGGCCTCGGGCGGCACAAAACGAGGGCTGAGGACTCCGGCAACCACGATGGGCCGCCCATCCACCGCGATCGTCCGACCCACCACCGATGGATCTTCCCCCCAGATGCGTTGCCAGGAGCCGAACCCCAGGAGGCCGACGGAGGCTCCACCCCGGAAATCGTCCCGGGTGAAGAGGCGTCCGAGATGGGGAACCGCCCCCAGGATGGGGAGGAGATCAGGGGTCACCTGGGAGGCTCGGAGACGCCTCGGAGGGCCCTCTCCGGTGAGGGCGAGGTTCACATTCCAGGAAGCGCCGATTCCGTCGAACGACTCCAGGCCGTCGCGCCAACGGACAAAAAGCTCGGGGCGAGTGCCTCCGTAACCTCCGAAATGGACGAGCTCCCCGGACTCCGGGTACGGAAGGGGTCGCAGCATCACGGTGTCCACCACAGAGTAGATGGTCGTGGTGGCCCCGATCCCTACCCCGAGAATCAGCACGGCGGTGATTGCGAACGCCGGTCGGCGAAGGAACGACCGAAACGCAAAGCTGAGATCCTGCCGCAGGCGATCGACCATGCTGAGACGCCCATCCCGGTTGGACAACAAACCCAGGATCCCCGAGAGGGGGCGCTTCCACCAGAACACAGGGAGGGCCCGGAGAACGAAGACCCGGATCTGTCTCCGACGCCAACGGTCCGCCTCGGCGGCACCGTTACGGGTTACCCTCAATGCGTGAAGTTCGTCCAACTCATCCAGGATGTGCTGCCGGTCCTCCGGGGGTACGACGATTCGCAGCACCCACTCCAGCGGGGATCTCATCTCCCCTGCTTAAACCTCAGCTCGAGACCGTCCCAGAGGTTCATAAGGGCGTCCCTGGCCTCCGTCATCCGGGCCAGCCCTTCCGGAGTGATGCTGTAATACCGGCGCTCTCGGCCCCCTTCATCAGGGGGTGCCGACCGGATAGAGGAGATGAGGAGGCCTCTGTCCTCCAGCCTTCGGAGGGCGATGTACACTGCGGCCGGAGACACCTCTCGCCCCGTTCGATCAACAAGCTCTGTCACGATGGGAACGCTGTATCCCTCGTCACCCTGTCGGAGGAGGGCCAGGAGCACATGGTGCTCGAACTCACCCAATATTTTCTTGCCCACGGTGTGTCCTTCGGAACAGGGACCTATGGCTAGCAACGCTAGTCCTTAACCTCCCTAACAGTATGTTGGCTAGCGATGCTAGTCAATAACAGAGAGGAGGGCAGGGTGTGTGAGGGAGGTTGGAAGACGCAATCCCTGCCAACGCGAGAGGGGTGTCGGTGGTCTCCAGCATGATCCGATCTCTGGAAATAACCCAAAAGGCTCCGCAATCTGACCGGAAATGTGTGGTTCCCGATGTCCGGTCAACCTCCAGTTCCTCGCATCCTCCACTGGAAGTCTGTTTCGAGGGCGTATTCTCTTCTTCAGGAGGTGCTATGAATTCGGTGACGATGCGGACGCGGGGCGGTGCGGAAACCACAGTAGGAGAAGAGGCCGTCTCAGGCCTGGGGGCTTCTTTGGCCGGAGATCTGCTCACCTCGGAGCATCCCGATTACGATGAAGCTCGCTCGTTGTGGAATGCCATGATCGACAAGCACCCGGGCCTCATCGCCCGTTGCCAAGGGGCCTCTGATGTGGCCAAGGTCGTCCGGTTCGCCCGAGAACACGATCTACTCCTGGCGATCAAGGGCGCGGGACACAACATCGCGGGGCGGGGCGTTTGCGACGGGGGAATCGTCATCGACTTTGCCAAGATGAAGTCGATCCAGGTGGATGTTGAGGGCCGCACCGCCCGGGTGGAGGCCGGCTGCACCCTGGGAGATCTGGACGAGGCCACCCAAGCCCACGGGTTGGCGATCCCAGTGGGGATCAACTCCACCACGGGGATCGCGGGGCTCACCCTGGGGGGTGGTTTCGGGTGGATGAGCAGAAAATACGGGTTGACGGTGGACAGCCTGATCTCGGCGAGGGTGGTGACGGCTGAGGGCGAGGAGGTCACCGCCAGCACCACGGAGAACTCCGACCTCTTCTGGGCCATCCGTGGTGGAGGCGGGAACTTCGGAGTGGTCACCTCCTTCGAGTTCGATCTCCATCCAATGGGCCCCGAGGTCCTGTCGGGCCTGGTCATTCATCCCTTCGCCGAAGCAGGTACACTCTTACAGGAATACAGGCGGATCGCCGCAGCGGCTCCCGACGAGTTGAGCGTGTGGGCCGTCCTCCGGAAGGCCCCTCCCCTTCCCTTCCTCCCGGAGGAATGGCATGGGAAGGAGGTTCTGATCTTCGCCGCGTGCTACACCGGGGATATGGCTGCTGGAGAAGAGGCTGTGAAAGAGTTGAGGAGCCTGGGGAATCCCATTGTGGACGTCATCGGACCTCACGATTTCTCTGCCTGGCAGAAGGCCTTCGATCCCCTCCTGACCCCAGGGGCTCGAAACTACTGGAAATCGCACGATCTCACCGAGCTAAACGATGGAGCCATCGAAACCCTAATCGACTACTCGGGCCGGCTCCCCTCCGAGGCCACCGAGATCTTCGTGGCTCACCTGGGTGGAGAGGTAAACAGAACCGCCGTGGGGGACACGGCCTACCCTCACCGAGACGTCGAGTTTGTCATCAATGTCCACGCTCGCTGGGAGGAGGCGGAAGAAGACGCCACCTGCATCGACTGGGCTCGGAGTTTCTTCGATGCCGCGGCACCGTTCGCCACCGGGGGAGTCTACGTGAACTTC
>CBDUAX010000495.1:0-3978 GCA_965365235.1 uncultured bacterium | reverse complement strand
CCTGAGTTCTCGGCCCACCCGGTCAAAAAAGGAGCCCGTCGTGAAAGCAATCGAGCGTCGCTCGTTCTTGAAGTTCTCGTTCTCGAGTATTGCAGCCGGGGGCCTTCTCACCGAGTTGGCAAGAGAGCCGCTTCTCGCTCAGGCAGACACGACGACCCGCCTGATGAGCCAGGTTGAAGACTCGGAGGCCTACTGGGAGCTGGTCAAAGCCCAGTTCACCTTCGCCGAGGGTCTCTACTACTTCAACAACGCCTCCCTGGGCCCCTCGCCGGAGTTGGTGGCTGACGCCACCGAGAGCTTCAGGCGTACCCTGGACGGATTTCCGTCCAAGTACATGTGGGGCGGGTGGAACCAGGACAAGGAACAGGTGCGCGAGAAAGCCGCTCGGGCCATGGGTGCCTCGACGGAGGAAATCGCTCTGATTCACAACACGACAGAGGGAATGAACGTCGTGGCCGCCAGCATGGATCTGGAACCCGGCGATGAGGTGATCCTGGCCGACCACGAACACACCAGCGGCACCATACCCTGGAAGTACTGGCAGGAGACAAAAGGCATCAAACTCGTTCGGCCCATTCTCCCCCTCATTCCAGAGTCTCCCGGCGAGATCGTAGACGTCTACAGGGCGGCCATCACACCCCGTACCCGTGTGATCTCCATGTGCCACATGATCAACACGAATGGGATGATCCTACCTGTGAGGGAAGTCGCAGATCTGGCCCGACCAAGGAATATCCTGGTAGCCGTGGACGGTGCTCAGAGCGCCGGGATGTTCCCCTTCGACCTGCATGAGATGGGCTGCGACTACTATGCTGCCAGCTCTCACAAATGGCTCTTCTCCCCGAAGGGAGTCGGGATATTCTACGCCCGTCAGGATGCCCAACGACACATCCGTCCCCTCATCGTGGCCAACGGATACGAGGATCAGTCTGTCCGACGGTTCGAGAATTACAACAGCCGGAACCTCCCCGAGCTATTGGGTCTCGGAGTTGCCGTGGACTTCCACAATCTCCTGGGGGCCGAACGAAAGGGAGACCGGATCTATGACCTGAAACGGTACTTCCGCGGCAAGATCTCGGACAACCCTGCCTTCAGGATCAAGACCCCCACCTCCGACGAGCTGTCGGCAGGCATCCTTACCGTGGAGCTGGTCGGCCACAGAGTGAATCAGGTGGAGAGGACGTTGGCCGACGCGTACAACATCAACGTCCGGCCCATGGGGAGCTTCGGCCTGAACGGACTCCGCATCTCCCTCTCGGTATTCAATACGAAAGAGGACGTGGACTACCTGGTGAGCGCATTGGAGGAGATCGTGGCGGGCCGGCCCTAGCGAGGGGGTTGCCGCCGATCGGGTGTGGGGCTCAGGCAAGGGAGGCAACACCACTGGCCCCGCCGCTAGCTTTTCAGCTCCTCTCCTTCCCCTTTGGCTACGATGGCCGCACAGGTCAGGTCGCCCAGGACATTCACCCCGGTCCGGAACATGTCCAGGAACCGGTCCAGGCCCACCACCAGGGCGATCCCCGCAGCAGCCTGGGGGCCCATCCCGATGGCACCCAACACGATCAATGTGGTGACCAGGGAACTGCCCGGCACACCCACCCCCGCCACAGCCGCCATCGTCGATGTGAGGATGATGGTCAGGTGCTCGGCCGGACCCAACGCTACCCCGTAGACCTGGGCGATGAACGCCACAGTGAGCCCCTTGTACAGGGCGGAGCCATTCATGTTGAGGGTAGCCCCCACGGGAAGGACAAAGCTGGCCACCTCGTTGGAAACACCCAGGTTCTTCTGAGCGGTCTCCATACTCGCCGGCAACGCAGCGTTGGACGAAGCCGTCGAGAAGGCCATCAGCGGCCCCTCGGCCACGTGGCGCCAGAAAGAACGCACGTTGATTCCAGCGGCCCGTAGGGCAAGCATGAGAACCCCAAACCCGTGAAGGGCCTCGCCGACGATAATGAGGACCGAGTAGAGGAGAAGACCTCGCAGAAGCCCCACCCCGAACCGGGCCAGAGCCCCCGCAATGAGAAAAAACACCGCGTAGGGCGCCAATCTCATTACCCAATCGATAATCACCCCCGCAGCCCCGTTCACCGCATCGAAGAACGCGACCAGAGGCTCTCGTCTGGCGGGTTCCAGGACGGAGGTCGCGGCGGCGAAGAGAAGCGTGGCGAAGATCAGGGGCAGGAGGTCCATGTCGGCGGCCGCGCCCACCGGATTCCGGGGGATGATCTCAAGGAGCCGATCGCGGAGCGAAACGGGTTCCACCACCGCCGCCGACGCCTCTGCCGTGGCCTGGTATTCTGCGGCGATCTGGTCCCTGACTTCAGGGTCCAGAGAGGCCCCCGGCTTGACCAAAACCCCGATATACAGTCCGATCGTCGAGGCCACGAGTGTGGTGACGACGAAGTAGGCCAGCGACCTGCCCCCGATCCGACCCAAGCGCCTGATATCCCCCACCGAGCAGGTTCCAACGAAGAGGCTCGCCACGACGAGAGGCACCACGACCATGCTGATGAGCCGGATGAACGCTGTTCCCAGGGGTTCGAATACCAGTACAACATCCTTGGCTCCATCCGAGCCGGAAGCCTGGACAACAACGCCGACAATGGCGCCCAGGACCAAACCCAGAAGGATCTTGGTGGTCAGCTTCACGTGGTTTCCTCGAGAAAGCCTCTGTGGGTCCGGAGGTAGGGCACCAGACCCCCTGCCTCCAGGATTGAAAGCACGAAGGGCGGGAGGGGGCGAGCCACCATCGCCGTCCCTGATCTCTCATTGGACACCGTCACCCCTTCGGCGTCAAAGAGAATGACCAGGGCGTCCCCCTCACCGATCCCTGACGTGTCACATTCCACCGGAATCAAGCCGTTGTTGATGGCGTTCCGGTAGTAGGTCCGGGAGAAACTCTTGGCGACCACAGCCTCGATCCCAGCCGCCTGGACTACGGTGACAGCCACTTCCATGGCTGACCCACACCCGAAGGCCTCATCCGCTACCAGGATATCGCCTGGTTGGACCGAGGCAGCGAAGCCGGGGTCAACGCCTTCCAGAAGCCACCGCTTGAGAAGTCGAGGATCCAGCGTTTCCTTCTTCCGGCTGGACGAGATGATGTAGTCGGTGTTGACCCGATCTCCCAAACGCCTTGCCCGACCCCGAAGCGCCGACTTCATACCATCTCCCTTGGATCCAGGATACACCCCGCCGTTGCAGCGGCGGCGCATGTGGCAGGAGAAGCCAGATGGATGGCGGCTGAGGCTTCGCCCATGCGAGCCCGGAAGTTTCGATTCGCCGTAGACAGGACCTGAGCATTGGGTGGCGGGACCGGATCGGATGTGCCGCAGCAGGGTCCACATCCGGTTTCTGTGATCAGAGCCCCGTGTGCCTCCAAGCGACCTAGGGTGCCATCCTCCTCCAATAGGGCCCGAACCCGTGGAGACGGCGGTGTCACCACCACCGTCACCCCCGAAGCGATTCCACCCCCTGCGTCGAGAACCCGGAGAGCCTCCCTGAAGTCGTGTGCCCTTCCGCCGGTGCAAGTGCCAAGGAACACCCAGTCGACCGGCGTACCCACTACCTGGGTAACAGACACTCCATTCGATGGAAGGTGAGGGAGAGCGACCCGGGGAACCAGATCAGAGCAATCCAGGCGGACCTCCCTCTCGAAGGGTGCGTCCGGGTCGGATCGAGTCTCAGCCTCACCCGCGGGGAACACCCCCGCTTTTGCACCCATCTCCGCAGACATGTTCGAGAGGACGAAACGCTCGTCTGCCGGGAGCGACTCGGCTACCGAGCCCACGAACTCCACTGCCTTGTAGGCAGCCCCATCCGATCCAACCGTCCGGATCACCTCTAGAGCCACGTCCTTCGCCCCGACCCCTGGGGGCAGCTCCCCTCCGAGCACAATGCGAAAACTCTCAGGTACCCTGAGCCAGACCTTGCCGGTGAGGAAGGCTGCCGCCAGGTCCGCCGATCCGATCCCCG
>CBDUAX010000494.1:0-3979 GCA_965365235.1 uncultured bacterium | reverse complement strand
AAGGAAATGGCCAGGCCCCAAAGGACCAGGTTGAAGCCGGACTCCCGGCGCTCCTCCCTTCTTAGGATGGCTGCGGTGTGAATCAGGGCGACTAGCGCCAGAAGCATATAGAACAGATCGGTGAATCCTGCCACGGAACGGTAGCCCCGGAGGCCGAACGGATAAACCACCCATTCGGCCAACCCGAACGTGAAGAAGGGTAGGAACGGGAGGTAGACCATCCAGCCCGGTATCCGTCGACTGAACACACTTTTGGGTTTTGGGAAGACCACGAAAAAGTGAAGAAGGAGAGCCGTGTAGAAGATACTGAGGTTCTGTTGGAGATATCTCACCCCTTCATCCAGGGTGTCGAACACAGGGCCCTGGAAATTCGTCACGGCGTAGAAGATCCCGAAAAGAGCCAGGATCAGCCCGGCTGGTGCCCTCGAGACCAGGAACGCCCAGAGTCCAAAGCCCAGGAAGGCCGCCGTCACCAGGAAGTCCATGAGGAGAGATCGCCAGTGCTCCCCTGAGGGAGCTTCCCAGGTGACAGGTACATCCAGGACTCCATTCCCTCGTTCCACAATAAGAGCCTGAACGTTGCTGACACCCACACGGTTCAAGTGGGGTCTTCGCCAGGGTGTGGGAAAAGGCCTTCCTTCCACCCCTGTGATCCGGTCCCCGACCTCTAATCCCGCACGATGCGCCGGCCCACCCTCCTCCACCTGGTTCACGAAAACGCCCAGGCCCGTGGAGTACCCGCTCTGGCCTGTCGACCCGGTTTGAAAAAGCCCGATCGCGCCCCAAAACACGACCAGGACGGCGATACTCGCCAGAGGCTTCCCAGATCTTTCGGTACACACAGTATCCACCCTCAGCTTTTTGGTTGCAGCCCTGAGCAGGTCTCAGGGTCTGTGCGAAGGGTGGAGGGAGTCACGCCCTCCACCTGGAAGGGACCTCAAACGCCCGGAAGGTCGTTCAACGCCCGGACAGGGCTAATCCGGGTAGCTCGAAGGGCCGGAAGGAGTGCGGCCACGAGGGCGGCTGCCCCGAAACTGAGGGGAGCCAGAGTAAACACGATCGGATCCAGGGGCGTTACGCCAAAGAGTACGCTCGTCAGAACCCTCCCGAATACCCCCGCTGCCAGGAGACCCAGGGCGAGTCCAACGAAGGTCACTTTGAACGTCTCGAACAGAAACGGTCTTACCACGGTAGCGGGCCTCGCCCCCAACGCCATGCGAAGCCCTATCTCCCTGGTGCGCCGGGCGACCCCATTGGACACCAACCCAAAAACCCCGACCAGGGAGAGGAGCAGGGCTGCGGCGCCAAAGACTGCCACCACGCCGAAGGTCAATCGGGATCTGGCCAAGGACCCCGCCCATATCTCGTCGAGTGACCGGATCCAGGGCACCGGGAGATTGGGATCCAATGTCCATACCGTCTCTCGGAGGCCGTCCGCCGTGTTCTGAAGTCCGCTTTCAACGTGGGCAACAAGGAAGAACTCCCTTGCACCATCCTGGTCCTGAGTTTGAGCAATGTAGGCTCCCGGCCTTGGATCGTTTCCGGGTCCTCTGGAGCGGACGTCTCCCACCACGCCCACGATGGTGTACCACGGCGGCAAGGTCTCCACACCCTGTGCGTCGATCAGATGATCCGGGATCCCGAACCGAATACGTTGTCCGATGGGGTCCTCGGCTCCGAAGTGGTCCTGAGCGAAGGTCCGGTTGATGACCGCTATAAGTGGACTGTCACGGGTATCCGAAACCGAAATCGATCGACCCCGGTGCAGTGGTACCTCCAGCGTTTCCAGGAACCCCGGCGTGACAATGCTGAAATCGATCACGGGTACATCGGCCAGTTCCTGAGCCGGACGGTCCTCCACGGTGAGCTGTTTTCTCCAGATCGATACCTGGACCGGAACTCCTATCGATACTCCTGCTCGCCGAACACCGGGGAAGGCCTCGACTTGCCTGACGATTCCGTCCAGGACCGCAGCTACCTCCGCCGGATCGCCGTACCTCTCCGCGGGAAGGCTCAAAGGAAGAGCCACCCGGTTCTCCACCCTGAAACCCGGCTCCACCGTGGTCAGGTTGACGAAGCTGCGAAGGAGGAGCCCCGTACCCAGGAGAAGGACCAGCCCGAGCCCGGTCTGTGCCGCCACAAGGCTCCGATGCACACCCGCGCTTCCCAGTGAGTCCAGGTGAGTCCCTCCACGGGAGAGGGAGTTCTGGTCCTTTGCGCGAGATCCGTGAAGGGCAGGGAACATCCCGAAGGCCATTCCCGTCGCCAACGAGAGACACAGGGCGAATGCGAGGACCGACGGGTCCACGGAGAGTTCTCCCGTCCGGGGAATCCAGGCGGGGGACCAGACCCTTAGAGCCCGAACGCTGGCCAGCGTCAACATCAAACCCATCGCACCCCCGGTAAGGGAAAGAACCGAGGCCTGAGTGAGTCCCATCTGGATCAATCGACGCCGCGAGGCCCCCAAGGCGGTGCGAATGGCCACCTCCTGCGCTCTTCCGGTGCCTTTTGCGAGGAGGAGAGCTGCCAAGTTCCCGCAGGAAAGGAGAAGCACCAGGCTGACCGAACCGAGAACCAGGAAAAGACTCGGACCGGCGGCTTGTCCCACCAGATCCCGGGCTCTGACCACGTGTGCTCCAATCCCCCTGTTCCACTCGGGATACTCCTCTTCCAAGACCTGGGCCAGCGCAGCCATCTGCGCGTTGGCGGCATCGAGGTCGACTCCATCAGCCAACCGACCCAGAACCCAGGAGTTGTGGTTTCCTCGATAGTTGGGGTGTGAGGGATCTGGCCTGAGAGGAGTGAGCACGCTGAATGATCCGAAGCCGGGGATGGAAAGATCCGAGGGCAGTACGCCCACCACCGCGTGACTCGTTCCGTCGAGGGTCACTCTGGCTTCGGTGAGATCCGGAGGCGCTCCCAGGCGGTTCCTCCAAAAATCGACACTGACAAAGCAGACCGGCTCGGACCCAAGATGTTCGTCCTCGGCCGAGAAGCCTCGCCCGAGGGCGGGTTGGACACCAAGGGTGGGAAGGAGGTCGGCAGAGACATGGAAGCCGTTCAATCGAGCGGGATCCCCCCGGCCGGTCAGGGTATAGGGGCGTCTCTGTAGGGCCCCCAAGCTCGAGAACACGGAGTTCCTCTTTCGCCATTCCTGGACGTTCGCCAATGAGACCCAAATGTTCCTGGATGGGTTCTGAGTTCTGTTCTCCCACACGAAGACCAGGTCCTCGGAGTCCGGAAAGGGCAAGGGGGAGAGGAGAACCGAATCGACCACCGCGTACATGGTGCTGGTCGCGCCGATTCCCAAGGACAGGATCAGAAGCGCGACGAGTGTGAAACCAGGACTCTTCTTCAGGAGGCGGAGGCCGTACCGAAGGTCTTGGAGCACCGACTCAACTCCGGTCCGCCAACGCATACGCCGCTCTGTGGCGGCCGCTTCTCGTCTCGCTTCGCCCTCGAAGTGCTGTCGGTCCCCGAACCGAGCTTCCGCTTCCCTTTTCGCCTCCTCCTGCGACATCGCTTGTGCGAGAAGTTTCCCGTTCTCCTTTATCATTGGCATTGCTCACGAGGCCCACGAACCGCACCCCCTTAGAAGGTCCACCTGGCGCCCAGGGATGGCATCATCCAGAGCTGCGGGAAGAGGGACTCCCTGGGCGTCCACTCACTTCCCGTCCACCGGGGGTACTGCTCGTAGTCCAGGGCGTTTTCCCAGTTGAGGACGTTGAACACGTCCAGGTACAGGAGAACGTCGCTTCGGCCCAGCCGGAGCCGCCGGGAGACCCGTAAATCGATCCGCTTGTAGGGGATCATCCGTTGCTGGTTCAACACCCCTGGGAAAGGGATGGCCACGGGTTCGCCGTGGACCGTCTCGGTGTAGGTGTACTCGACCTCGGTGTAGGGCCACGGGGAGTGATAGATCCAGGCGGCCGCCACGGTCCAATCCGGCGTGGGCCGGAAGGCCACCTGGAGGTTCACG
>CBDUAX010000493.1:0-4005 GCA_965365235.1 uncultured bacterium | reverse complement strand
GCCGAGAACGAACGCAGCCATGAGGGGGCGGTACAGCCGGGCCATAAAACGGCCTCCCTGATCGGTTGGGGTGCGGGGTCGCGTTGAGGATGAGGCAAAAAAATTACCCTCTGGGGTACGATGAAGCCAACACTTTTTTTCCAAAGGCATTTTTTTCGAGGACGATGGGAGAAGACAATGGTACGAGGTGGAAAGGAAGGGCAGTGGATCGGCCTCCGAACGATGCTCTTTTCCTCCGTCTTCCTTCTGGTTTCCGGCGCGGCCTCCAAGCCGGCGCAGGCAATGCCGTCCCCAACGGGGCACGGGGTGGGGCCGAGCCAGGTAGAAACGCCCGAATTGGTCGTGTATATCGTGGTGGATCAGCTCCGGGGTGACCTCCTTACTCGCTACTCCGATCTCTTCACAGGAGGGCTGAGAAGGATCCTCGACCAGGGGCGTTCCTTCTCGAACGCTCTCCATGGACACGCCGCCACAGAGACCTCTCCTGGACATGCGGCGCTCTCTACAGGGGTCCATCCCACGCGGGCAGGAATCCCGGCCAACGCTTGGCGGGAAGGGGAGGGGCCGGAGCGATTCGCCGTCAACAACGTCGTCGACCCAAACCACGAATTGGTGGGGGTCCCAGGGCTCCCGGGGGCCTCTCCGTCCGTCCTCAGACGAGAAGGACTGGCCGATTGGATTCTCCAGGCGAACCCCGAAGCGAAGATCATCGCCGTTTCCGCGAAAGACCGGGGCGCCGTCCTCATGGCCGGGCAATCCCGGGGGGAGGTGTACTGGTTCAGCTCCCCGGCCGGTCGGTTCGTCACCTCCACCTTCTACAAGAAAGAGAATCCCCGGTGGCTCGACGAATTCAACGCAGAAGTGCTCGAGCGGTTTCGGGCCGACTCCGTTTGGGCGAGCACCATTCCCGCAGGGTCCGAAGACCTCTCCTCCCCAGACACGGCCAGCTTTGAGGGCGATGGCGTCCACACCTACTTCCCCCACATGTACTCCCAAGAGCGGATCGATCCGGGAATGGACGACTTCTTCCTCTGGTTCGAGGGCACGCCCATGCTGGATGATGCCACCCTCCTTTTGGCGGAACGTGTTGTGAGGGAAACCGGGGCCGGGACTCAATCGAACCGGACTGATTTCCTTTCCGTCTCTCTCTCCCAGACCGACCGGGTCGGCCACGCCTATGGTCCCCTCAGCCGGGAACAGATGGACAACCTCCTTCGGCTGGATCGGGCGCTGGGAGGGTTTCTGGAGTTCCTCGACGAAACGGTAGGCGAGGGGAAGTACGTTCTCGGCCTCTCTGCCGACCACGGGGTATTGACCTCTCCGGAGCGGGAAAGGGCCTCGGGCCAGCGCCTTTCCATGGAAACTCGGTCCCTGCTGGAGGCGGCGCTGAATCAGGCGGTTCAGGATGGGAGGCAGGATCCTCAAACTCCTCTTCCCTCACGGATGGTGGCCAAGCTCAAAGAGCTGCCATTCGTGGGCCCCGCGTTTCTTCACGAAGAGCTGGATTCGGGACAGCCCATCGATTCGCTGGGTGCCCTCTTCCGGCAGTCTCGGGTTCCAGGTCGGGCCGGGGGGCTTTTGAGCATCTATGGAATCGAGATGTGGTGGGCCGAAAACACGCTGGATTGGGGTTTTCCCACCGGAACGACCCATGGTTCGCCCTTCTACTATGATCGTTGGGTTCCCTTGATTGTGGTGGGTCCTGGGGTCCAGGCCGAGGTCGTCGATGACCCCGTCCTTCCTTTGGATCTGGCCCCAACGCTGGCGTGGCTGGCAGGGATTCCGGTTCCCGAAGATCTGGACGGGACCGTGCTCCCCCTGGGAGGGTCGTAGGAGTCCTACGGAGTCAGGAATCTCTCCTGTGGCCTGATTCCAGGATCACCTGGTGGTCCATGTCGGAGAGGGTCTCCCCCACCTGGACCGGGTCAAGGATCTCGCAGCTCAGACCTGACGCGAACAGCTCGCGGGGCTTTTCGTCGGATTGGACCGCGTAGAAAAGCAACCCCGTCACGAGGAATGTGATTGCTGCAATAATATCTCGTTTCACCTTCTCTTCCCCTTCCCGTCGCCTTTCGTCACCGTCCAGCCATTTCTTTGGTTCGTCTTCTCTTTTTCTTTACGGTCGAGAAGAGGGTTTTGTTTCCCGGAAGTCTCAAGGGATCCGGTCCCCGGCCCTCACAGAGTAGGACGGGAGGAAGGCAGAATCGGTTGCCTCGGAGGCAGGAAAACCTGGGGGGAGCTGGGCCCCCTCCCTACCTCAGGGTTCTGGGCCGGATGAAACCCCTCAGAAAGCCTCGTCCGGCGCCTACCTCTTCCCAGTCATCGATATCGAAGTCCAGGATCGCCAACGCTCCGGTGGGATACTTGAGGCCCAGCTCGTGAAGGGCGAGTTCCTCACCCGAGCCGGCCAGGAGGTGAGCAAAGTCCTCGAAGGTCGGGTTGTGCCCGACCAAGAGGACCGAGGTCTCCTCAGGGGGGAGGCCGTGGATCATCTCCAGGAGGGAGCCGGTGGATCCATGGTAGATCTCATCCCGGATTTCTCGTTGGACAGATTCCTCCCATGTCTCCGAAGCCAACTCCAGGGTTTCCACGGCCCTCCGAGCGCCGGAGCAGAGTACTCGGTCCGGAACCAGGCCGTTCCGGAACATGAAACGCCCCATTCGAGGAGCTGCCTTTCGACCCCGGGGTGCCAAGGGGCGTTCAAAGTCGGTCAGACGTGGGTTGTCCCAGCTGGATTTGGCGTGACGGAGGAGGAGGACGGTCTTCACGGTCTCGGGCTCCGGCTCGGATGGGGAAGGAAGAGGGAAGCTGGGATTTTGAAGGGTGGACCACAAGGCCTTTCGTTGCGTCATCAAACAGGAATCCCCACCCTTCCCCATCGTCGCCACCTGGACCTCCCTGAATTCGGAGTTGATCATGTCGGGCATCCGCGTTGCTCCCCTTGTCCCGGTTTTGCTGGGGTTGTGCCTCTCCTTCCTCCTTGTCACGCCGCCACTCGAGGCCTATGAGCTCCCTTCGAAATCTGGGTCCGGGCACGGGACACAGGAGGGTGAGAACTGGGAGGGGAACCATCTGTACCGCGTGGCCCTCCTGCGGGCTGCCCCGGGGAGGATCCTCGATCTCATCGAACTCCTCAAAGAGGAGCGAGATCTTCTGGCAGACATCGATGAACCTGCGCCCTTCTGGATGCGCCACACCCAGGGCGACCAGTGGGATTTGATGATCCTCTATCCCATGGGGAGTTTTCACGAGTATTACGAACCGGGACGGACCGCCAGAAGGAACGAGAACGGGGTCTGGAAGGGTCTCTCATACGAACAGCTCCAATTCGAGGCAGACCGACTGACCTCTTTCCGAGAGGAGGAGTTCGTTCGTGGGCCGGGGCCGGAGGTTCTGGAGGAGGCCTTCGGGGAGAACAGTTTCTACCATGCGGAGATGTTTGTGGCTCTCCCGGGACGCCAGGATCGCCTTCTGGAGGAAAGACGGATGGAGAACCGCTTCCTGCGAAGGTTGGGCCGGCCCGAGAACCTGATCTTCGTTCGAGAAGTGGGTGGGACGTGGGATTCCTTCACCCTGGGCTTCTACAAAGACCTCATGCACTACGCGGAATCCAGCGATCTTCGGGCGGATGAGGAGGAGGAGGCCGCCCGGGCCGCGGGCTTCGAGGGGGCAGACCGGATCGGGAGCTACCTCAGGAGTTTGATCCTCTACCATCACGACACCCTTGCTGTGGCGATCCGATGAGGCAGGGGCGGGTTCGATTCCCCGCCTTGGGTTCCTCCCCAGTCCCCTGACCGGATGGCTCCGTCTACCCTCCGAGAGGTGAGTCATGACTTTCAAAGCGTGCTTCCTTCCCTTCGTCTCCGCCCTACTGCTGGTGCTCGCGGGTCTCACGCCTTCAAAGGCTCAACAGGGAGGCTGGGAGCAGATCCTCGGGGATTTCTCGGAACAGATCGCGCGTGAAGTCGAGGTGGACGGTGTGGGAGGGATTACGGCTGGGGTGGT
>CBDUAX010000492.1:0-4009 GCA_965365235.1 uncultured bacterium | reverse complement strand
TGAGCTTCGAACAGCCGCCCTGGATCGGTACGGGCTGGACCCGGACCACGTGGTGTATTTGGGCGAGCGGCCCGGGGATGCCCCAGGGCTCATCCAAGACCGGTCCACCAGAGACAACATGGCCTCGGCGTTGGCTGGGATGGCTCGCGACGCGGGCCCTCAGGACCAGGTCCTGGTGGTCCTGATCGGGCACGGGAGTGGCCAGGGAGAGGCGGTCCTCTTCAACCTGCCAGGGCCGGATCTCTCCCCTGGAGACCTGGACGTGATGCTGGATGACTTCCCGACTCAGGTGGTGGCAGTCGTGAACACGGCTTCCTCCAGTGGACCCTTTGTTCACGGACTCTCCGGCGAAAACCGTATCGTCGTCACCGCCACGAAGTCGGCCCAGGAACGGAATGAGACGCAGTTCGGAGCCTTCTTCGTCGAGGCTCTGGGATCGGAAGGGGCTGATCTGGACAAGGACGGTCGACTCTCTCTTCTCGAGGCGTTCCAGTACGCCCAACGGGAGGTGGAGCGCTACTACCAGGCCGAGAACCTTCTGGCCACCGAGCACGCGCAGTTGGATGACGACGGTGACGGGAATGGATCCACGGAACTCCAGGAGGAGACGACGGACGGGTGGCTGGCCCGGCGGTTTTGGCTGGGATCGGCTGCCGTAAACCGATTGGGTGTGACCGCTGACAGCATCGACGACCCGGTTCTGAAACGTCTCTATGAAGAAAGGGCGGCCCTGGAGCGACGGATCTCCGAGCTGAGGGCCCTGAGGGGAAGCATGGAGGAGAGCCAATACGAGTCCGAATTGGAGGAGCTACTCGTAGCCATGGCATTGAAGAACCGGGAGATCCAGGAGATTGGGGGCGGCGGATGAAACCCCATTTCTCACGTGTTTCCCTGTTTCTGGCCCTGGTCGGAACCTTCTTTCCCGATCTTCAAGCCTCCGGCCAAGGCCTCACGGAAGCGAGAGCCCTTCTCCGCTCCGGAGACTACGAATCTGCCCTGGATGCTCTTGGAGATCTCCGTCGAGGGTCCGGTTCCACGCCAGAGGTTGAAAAGAGCTATGCCCGAGCCCTGGCGGAGACCGGTCAGTACGAACAGGCGCTCCGTGCCCTGTCGGGAGCTGGCGGTGGAGCCCCCGCCATCGAGTTGGAGAATACTCGAGGCGAGATCCTCTTTACCCTGGGTCGCCTGGCGGAAGCCGAAGCCGCATTTCGGCGTGCGATGGAGGGCTCGGCCAGCGATGCGCACCAGGCACGAAAAAACCTGGGTGTCCTGCTCTGGGACCGAGGGGAACGGGAAGCGGCGCTGGCCCTTTTCGACTCGTTCATCGACCTCTACAACGGGTCCTCGGCTTCTCTTTCGGCGGAGGAGTTGGAGGCCGTCGGGGTTGCGGTTCGGTACCTGGGCGTAACGAACCCCGACCTCTTCCAGGATGCCCTGATGGCCTTCGACGAGGCGGCTGCAGCGGATCCGGACGCCTTCGGCCCTCCGCTGTTGGTGGGAGAGCTCTTCCTGGAGAAGTACCGGGCCACAGACGCTCGGGAGTCCTTGGGGATCGTCCTCGAGCAGAACCCCCGGCACCCCCGGGCCCTCTTGGGCCAGGCCAGAGTTCTGGACTTTGAAGGTGTGTGGGTGGCGCCGTGGAAATGACTCGTCTGGCGTTGGGCTACCGCCGAAGAAGCGCTGGAGACCAATCCGGGCCACTTGCGAGCCCTGTCCGTCCTGGCCGCGTCCTTTCTTCTCGCTGGAGAGACGGAGGAGTATCAGGAGGTCCGTGATCGGCTTCACGGCCTGAATCCCACCTACCCCGATCTCTTTACCGTGTCCGCAGAGCTGGCAGCGGCTCAGCATCAGTATGCGCTCGCGGTGGGGTTGGCCAGCCAGGCCGTGGCCGTGGACTCTACCTCCTGGTGGGCCTACGGGGTTCTGGGGACCAACCAAATGCGGACACAGGAAATGGAGGAGGCCCGGATCAATCTGGAGCGGGCTTTCGCCGGGGATCCCTACAACCCCTGGTACAAGAACACCCTGGACCTCCTGGATACCTTCCCGTTCTACCAGCGGATCGAGACGGAGCATTTTGAGATCTTCATCCACGAGCGGGAAGTCGATCTTCTTGGGCCGTATGCCGCCAAGGTGGCGGAGGAGGCCTATGCCGGAATTCGAACCCGCTACGGAGCCGAGCCGCCCACGCCCATTCGGTTGGAGATCTATCCGTCCCACGCCGATTTTTCGGTTCGGACCCTTGGCATGACGGGTCTGGGTGCACTGGGCGTGAGCTTCGGGAGCACTCTTGTTTTGGATTCCCCGTCGGCCCGTCGGCCCGGGGAGTTCAACTGGGCTTCGACCCTCTGGCACGAAGTGGCCCACGCCTTCCACCTGTCCATGACCAACCACAAGGTGCCTCGGTGGTTCACCGAAGGTCTGGCCGTTCACGAGCAGCGTACCGCCCGGTCCCATTGGGGACACCGGCCGAGCCCAGGTTGGCTCCAGGCCTACCAGGCCGGAAGACTTTTTCCCGTCAGTCGCCTGAACGAGGGGTTCATCCGGCCCGAATATCCGGAACAGGTGGTCTTCAGCTACCTCCAGGGCTCCCTGGTGCTCCAGCTCATCGAGGATCGGTTCGGGCTCTCGGCAGTGCTGGGGATGATGGAGGGGTATCGGGCGGGGAAGACCGATTCCGAGGTCTTCACCGAAACCCTGGGGCAATCCCCCGAGGCCTTCGACGAGACATTCGATCAGTACGTGTTGGAGCAGTGGGGACCCCGAATGGAGGCGGTGGTCCTTCCAACGGACTCCCATCAGGAGATGGCCCCATTTCATGCGGCGGGCCAGAGTCTGGAGGTCCTTCGACAGCGCGTATCGGAGAACCCTGGCAACTTCCTCTTCCGGTTGGCTTTTGGAAAAGCTCTTCTTGAAGAAGAGCTCCTCGACGAAGCCGAGTCGGAACTTCGGGAGGCTCTCCGGCTATTCCCGGAGTATGGGGGTCCGGATAGCCCCTATCTCTACCTGGCGCAGATCCACCGTACCCATGGTGACCTTGAGCGTGCTGCTGCCGCCCTCCGGCAGTTGGGGGGGTTGAACGAAGCACTGGCATCCGTCCACGCCCAGGAGGCGGAGTTGAGATTGGAGTTGGGTCAGACCGAGGAGGCGACTCAGGCGCTGGAGAGGGTCGTCGAGATCGCTCCCTTCCAGATGACACCCCATGGGACGTTGGCGGGTTTGTATCAGGAGATTGGGGACCGAGAAGGCGCGGTCCTGGAGCGGCGGGCCCTCCTGGCCCTGGAGCCCACGGACCGGGTGGATGCCCACTACCAGCTGGCGTTGGCGTTGAGTGAGGCCGGCGAGCTGTCCGAAGCTCGATCTCAAGTCCTCAGAGCACTTGAGTTGGCGCCAACCTACGGACCGGCGTTGGAGCTGTTGCTGGCATTGAGGGAGAGGATCCGATGACAGGGAAAGGGCTGGGATTCGCCTCGGTCTTGATGGCCCTGACGGCTTTTGTGTCCGCGGGTCCTCCGGGATTCGCCATGGGCGGTCCCGGGAGCATGCCGTCTGTGGGTGAAGAGGCATTGGATCCTGTGGCTGGGGTGACGAGGCTGGCCCCGGTCCGCTCCTCTTCTGAGATCCCGCAGGAAGTCGAGGAGGGGCCTGCCTACAACGGCAAGTTTACCTTCGTTCGTCTGAGGTTTGGGAGCGGTGGGACGGACCTGCGGAGCTTCGGGTTTGGGCGAAGAGGTGGAAGGGGGCGTGGAGCCCCCTGGTCTCATGACTACCCCCGGGCCGAGACGAACTTCGCAAAGATCCTCGAGGCCACGACCTACATCGATACCTACACCGAGGGCAACTCGGGGCGGGTCCTGACGCTGGACGACCCGGAGCTCTTCAAGTACCCCATCGCCAGCATCATCGAGGTGGGGTATTGGGATCCGACCCAGGAGGAGGTGGAGAAGCTGGGGGAGTACCTGCTCAAGGGTGGGTTCCTCATCGTCGACGACACACGCCAGGATCGGGG
>CBDUAX010000491.1:0-4011 GCA_965365235.1 uncultured bacterium | reverse complement strand
ACCGTAGCCAGGGGGGCTTGGTTTACTACATGTGGTTACGTAATCAGGTTCCTCCGGATTTCAGGCGAGGGCCTTCACTCCCGCCTCAGGAGGTTCCCTGGGTTCCAGCGCATGGCCCGCCGGGCCGGCGCCGCCGTGGCCAAAAAGGCAACCAACAGGAGGAGTGTGCCTCCCACGAGGTAGGCCACCGGATCCGTGGGCTCGACTTCGAACAAAAGGCCCCCAAGAAGCCTGGTCAGAGGAAGAGCCAGGGCGAGACCCAGGACCAAGCCCAGGAACACCGGGGCCAGACCCCGGATCAGGATGAGGCGAACCGCCGCCAACGGTTTGGCCCCAAGGGCCAGACGGATCCCGATCTCCGGCAGCTGTCGAGCGACCATGTAGGCCACCACACCGTAGATGCCCAGACCTGCCAGGACAAAGGCCAGGAAGGCGAAGGAGCCCAGGAGCACCGTCAGGAATCGAGACCGGGCCGCCGATCCGGAGACCACATCGACCAGGCTTTCGACCGAACTGATGGCCTGATTCGGTTCCAACTCTGTGACCACCCCTCGAGCGGGGCCGACCAAACGCAGGGGATCCCCATCCGCTCGAAGGAGGAAGGTCATGGCCGATCGGGGAATCTGCTCCTGATGGAGGTAGAGCGTCGGAACGGGCGCTTCACGAAGACCCTCCTGATGGACATCTCCTACGACACCGATCACACGGACCTCTTCGCCATACATCGAAAGGCTCCTCCCCACGGGGTCCTCACCTGGGAAGGCCTCTCGCACCAGAGTCTGATTGGCAACCCCCACCCAGGGTGTTCCTCCTCGGTGGTCAGGAGTAAAGGTCGCACCAGCCAGAACGGGGATCTCCAAAACATCGAAAAGGTCCGCGCTGACCTGGAGCAACCAGGTGGAGGGTTCCTGCCCTTCCGGTGGCGGGGCCCTACCGACCACGGTGTACCGGGTTTGCTCCCCAACACCCCGCATCGGCGCATGGCGGATGGAGGCGACACCCTGGACACCCGGCAGAGCCCGGAATCGCTCCAGGAGGGCATGGTAGGCAGCCATAAATTCCTCCTGCTCCCGGAAGAGGACGTCGGAGAGTGAGACGGACACTCCCACCAGCCCTTCGGCTCTAAATCCAGGATCCACACGTTGGAGCTTCTCGAGGCTCCGAACCATCAGACCCGCGCCAACCAGAAGCACCACTGCGACAGATACCTGAGCCACCACCAGGGACTGACGAAGACGCTGATGTCCCCCGGATGTGGAACCGCGACTGGATCCCTTTCGAAGGCCTTCTGCCGGCTGGACCCCCGACCCTGTCAGGGCAGGGAGGAGTCCGAAGACCAACCCCGTCAGCAGAGAGATTCCCAGGGTGAAGAGGAGGACCTCCCAGCTTACCGAAACCTCCCACGTCCGGGGCAAGAGGCCGCCGCTTCGGGCCACGAAGGCCTCCACGCCCAGGACAGCAAGGAAAAGCCCCAGGCCTCCCCCAAGGAGCCCGAGGAACACACTCTCCGTCAGAAGCTGCCGAACCAACCGGCCCCTCCCGGCCCCCAGGGCCGACCGCAGGGACATTTCCTCCCCCCGTCCAATTCCACGGGCAAGGAGGAGGTTCGCCACATTGGCGCACGCCAGGACCAGGATCAGCCCGACAGCAGCCAGGAGGACCAGGAGAGCCGGGCGGGCATCCCCCACCATGGCTTCCCGAAGAGGCATGAGATTGGCGCCTACCACATCCGGGGTCCCCTCAGCGAACTCTTCCTCCACCCCCTGGGCCACCATGCCAAGTTGGGACTCAGCCTCTTCCAGTCCGGCTCCCGGGGCGAGACGGGCCACACCGTCGAGGATTCGGACCTGCCTGAGGTGGAAGGGGATGGAGGTAGGCTCGATTACGGTGAGGAAGGTCCAGAGGTCGAGATCGGGGGCCGGAAATCCGAACTCCGGGGGCATCACACCTACGACCCGGTAGGCTATCCCCTCCATATCCATGGAACGGCCCACTACCGAGGGATCCCCACCCATCTCCTGCTGCCAAAAGCTGTGGCTCAGAACCACGACCCGATTGTCCCCCTCCTCCTCCTCAGGAAGGAGCGGCCGCCCAATGAGGGCCGGAGTGGCCATGGTCGGGAAAAAACCTCCTGAAACGTATGCAGTCCGGAGCTCCCTGGCCCGCTCACCTCCAGTGAAGATCAGCCCACTCGGCAGGGTGGAGTACATTCCCAGGGAGGACAGCATCCCGGACCGGTCGGCCCAGTCCCTCCCGTCGAAAAGGGACAGGCTTCCGGTGAACGAACCCCGATCGGGGGTGGTCCGATAGACCCGCACCAGACGATCCGAGTCAGGGAATGGGAGGGGGCGGAGCAGGATCCCGTCCACCAGCGTGAAGATGGCCGTGTTGGCCCCAATCCCGAGGCCCAGGGTCAGGAGGACGATGAGGGCGAACCCGGGAGACCGCCTGAGCTTTCGAAGGGTGAGCCTGAGATCCTGGCCCAGGTCGTCCAGGTGCCGGCCGCCCCGCTCGTCTCGAGCCCGTTCTTTGAACCTTTCCACTCCTCCGAAGGCCTTCAGCGCCTGTGTCCGAGCTTCACGAGGCTGCATCCCTCTGGCCAGATTCGCCTCCACCTCCAGCTCCAGATGGAGGCGCATCTCCTCCTCCATCTCTGCCTCCACGGCGCCCTTCCGAAGGAGGACTCGGATGCGCTGCCGGATCCAGCTCCAGACCCCGACGACCATCGACTACGCCGTCCCCAGGACCCTGTTCACAGCAAGGGAGAAGGCTTCCCAGTGGGACTCCTCTTTGGCCAGCTGCTTTCGCCCATGTTTGGTGAGAGAGTAAATCTTGGCTCGCCGACCCGTGTCGGTGGTCCCCCATTCGGCACTGATCCATCCCCGCCCTTCCAGGCGATAGAGGGCGGGATAGAGGGACCCCTGGTTGACCTCCAGGGTGTCCTGCGAGATCCGCTGGATGTACTTGGAGATTCCCCACCCATGCATGGGGTTCAGGGACAGGCTCCGGAGGATGAGGAGGTCCAGGGTGCCGTGAAGGAGGTCTGGTTTTCCTTTATCCATTGGATTCGCCTTTGAGGGGGTGGTGCTTCTCCAGGAGCGGTACTTAGGGGGGACCCCATCGACCATCCGCTGCCAATACCTAGATAATCGACAACGATCTCTCAACTATCGTGTTGCTATTGTAGATTGTCAAGGCAATAGTTCCGGCGGCCGATTGGCGGGGGCCGTGGGGGGCCATAGGGGGCCCGGAAACCCGCCGGATACCCCACCCGTAGGTCTTGCAGCAGCGAAAGACCCTGATGAAGCCCGGGCCCACCGTGGCCTTCGGCCCCAACAGCCAAAGAGGAAACAGAGATGCCGGAAGAGGTCTTCATCGTGATCATCGTCGGGATGGTGGTTGGCGTCCCGGTCCTGGGCCTGAGCCTCAGGATGGTCGTCAAGCCCCTCGCCGAAGCCATCGGGTCGTTGAAAGGCACCTTCTCCGGTCCGGGCCAACGCCCCTACGACAGCATGGAGAGCCAACGCCTGATGGCGCTGGAAGAGGAGGTCGATATGCTGCGCAAGGTGGTGAATCGCCTGGCTGAAGCCGAAGAGTTCAGGGAGCAGTTGGAGGCTCAGAAAGCTCCGAGGTTACCTGGGGCAACCGGGGCCGGGGACGTGCCGCCCGCGGCCGAGGACGGACCTCCAACCTAAGGCCGGCCCGCCCTACTCCAGACTCTTCTTGAATCGCTGGCTGGCGCCCCACACAGCCACCAGGGCCATCCCTGTCAGCACCAGGTAGTGGGCCCAAAGATCCGCCACACCCTGCCCCTTCAGGAAGATCCCACGGACCATCTCCATGAAGTACCGGACAGGATTCAGTAGGGTCAGCTGTTGGAAGATCTCCGGCATGGTGTCCACCGGGTACATGAACCCCGACAGGATGATGCCCGGGAGAATGAAGAGGAACATGGTGAGGAAGGCTTCCTGCTGTGTCTTCGAGATGGTGGAGATGAAGAGTCCCGCCCCC
>CBDUAX010000490.1:0-4026 GCA_965365235.1 uncultured bacterium | reverse complement strand
ACGATCCCTGGCCCTACCGCAGCACCCAGGTGCCCACCCTGGTCTTTGAAGGGGTGCAGTTCAGCGGAAGCTAGGCAGCTCGCTCAGCTCAGGATCTGCTCCAGCATCTCCAGGGCCCCTCCGGCCAGGGAGATGGTGCCGGGTGGGCCTTCGGGTTCCCGGGGATTGATGCGGATGAGGGTGGCGGCCATCTCCAGGAACTCCCCTGCCCCATCCAGGTCCTCGACTCCGATCTCCTGGACCGCCGCCAGAAACTGCTCGGTGATGTTCGCGATGGGAATGTCGAAGATATCGATGTCCTGGTGGCGGATCAGGTGCAGGAGAAGGTCCAGGGGGCCCTGGAAACGGTCTAACTCGATAAGGAAGAAGCCCTCCCGACCAGGACGGGCGCTCGGGGCTTCGGAGCCCCCGGGGATCAGTGACCCGCTCAAGCCCCGAGCCCAATGAAGCTGTCGGCCAAGGACATGAGGAAGTTGACCGGCACAAGGAGGAGATTGAACCCGGAAGGAAAAACGAAGAGCAGAAGCATCAAGATCCCGATCCCGTACCGCCCCATCTCCCGATATCGCAACCCCAGTTCCCGCGGAAGGAAGTGGAACAGCACATGCGATCCATCAAGGGGAGGGATGGGGATGAGGTTGAAAAAGGCCAGGATCAGGTTCAGGTAGATCCCGACGTAGAAGGCCTGAATTAGGACCGAAAGCACCCCACCCACCCCGCCCAACGAAGGGCTTACGCGAAACAAAACGGCCGTCAGGAGGGTGAGGACAACGGCCAGACCCAGATTCGCCACAATCCCCGCCAGCGAAACCCGGATGTCCCCCCATTTGGGGTCCCGGTAGTTCCTCGGGTTCACAGGGACGGGCTTCGCCCAACCAAAAAGGAACTCTCCCGGGAGGAAGTACAGGAGAAGCGGAACGAAGAGAGACCCCATTGGATCCAGGTGCGGGATCGGGTTCAGGGTCACTCGGCCCAGGCGGTGGGCGGTGTCATCTCCCTCCCACTTCGCCACCAATGCGTGAGCGACTTCATGGAAGACGACGGAAATCAACAGGACCGGCAAGAAGACGAGAAATTCCATAGCCTAATAAGCTATCCCTCCCTGACGGTCTTTTGGAAGGCCTGCCCTCTGTCAACTCCCGCAAACGGGCCGCTTCTCTTCCGATGAAGGTGAGCAAAAGGCCAGGCCCGGCAACGCCAATCTCCCGATTCCACCATGGGCCCGCCAGGGTGGAGCCATGCTGGTGGCGACCCCCAGACGACCCCCTCCACCCACCCGAGCAGATCCGGGATCCCACCTGTTGATCGCCCCCAGCGTTTCAACTATTATTTCAGGCTCGACTGCGTGATGTCTTTTGTGAGGAAACAATGCCGAATATCAAGAGCGCCAAGAAGCGTATGGAGCTCAGCAGGGCCGCCAACTCCCGCAACCGTGGGAATCGGTCCAAGATCAAGACCGCTATCCGTAGGGTCAGTGAAGCTGAGACGGCCGAGGCCGCACAGGAGCGCCTCAAAGAGGCTACAGCCCTTTTGGACCGGGCTGCCACGAAGAATCTGATCCCTGCCAACCGGGCCGCCCGCCTTAAGGGGCAGTTGGCCCGCCAGGTGAACCAGATGTCGGCATCCACCTGACCGGCAGTCCGCAGTCGAAAGATAAGGAGGGGCCCAGGCGAGATCGCCTGGGCCCCTTTCCTCTTTCCCCTCCTCACTCCCAAACGGTGGGGCCCTCCCTACTCGAAAGTTGGCCCCTCCCTACTCGGTCTCCCAAACCACATCACCTCCAACCACCGTATAGCGGGGCCTCCCTCTAAGAGTCCAACCGACGAAGGGAGTGTTCTGGCTTTTGGAAAGGAAGGAAGCGGGATCCACCGTCCACTCTCCGTCCGGATCGAACACCGTGACGTCAGCAGGGCTTCCTATGGCCAGCGTGCCCCCCGGGAGCTTGAACAACTTTGCGGGCGTCACGCTCATGCGTTCCACCATGGTGGAAAGGTCCAGCAGCCCTCCCTCTACCAGGTGCCCGTAAACCAACCCTAACGCCGTTTCCAACCCCACGATCCCGTTGGGTGCGTCCTCGAAGGCCGCCTCCTTCTCGTCATAGTGATGGGGAGCGTGATCGGTGGCGATGACATCCAAGGTCCCGTCCTTCACTCCTTCCCGGACGGCGTCCCGGTCTTCAGCGGAGCGCAGAGGCGGGTTCATCTTTGCTTCGGTCCGGTAGCCGTCGACGTCCTCGTCAGTGAGAAGAAGATGGTGGGGGGCGGCTTCCCCGGTCACCCTCACACCACGCGCTTTCCCCTGGCGAATGGCATCGACTCCGAACCGGGTGGAGACGTGCTGGATATGGATCCGGCCACCCGTGAGCTCCGCCAGGAGAATGTCCCGTATGATGTGGATATCCTCTGACGCATTGGGTTTCCCCTTCAGGCCCAGCCTGGAAGAGATCAACCCTTCGTTCATGGCCCCATCGCGGGACAGCGTCAGGTCCTCGGGGTGGTCCACGACTGGAATATCGAAGGCCTGGGCATACTCCATGGCCAATCTCATGAGTCCCGAGTCCATGACCGGGTGACCATCATCGGTGACCGCCACGGCTCCGGCCTCCACCAGGCTTCCGAACTCCGTCAGCGCCTGGCCTTCGAGACCCACGGAGATCGCCCCCATGGGGTAGACTCGGGCCGCTCCAGCCTTCTTGGCTTCGGCCACTACAAAACCCACTGCAGCCGGATCATCGATGGTCGGATCGGTATTCGGCATCGAGCAGATGGCGGTGAATCCCCCAGCCGCAGCTGCCCTCGCCCCGGTGGCGATGGTCTCCTTGTGCTCCTGACCCGGTTCCCTGAGGTGAACATGCACATCGATGAGACCCGGTGTCACGATCAGGCCCGAGGCGTCAATCTCACGGGCGTCCGGAGCTGGATCCACCCCCTCCCCCAGTGCTGCCACCTTCCCGTCCACAAGAAGGAGATCTCGTTGCGCATCGAGCTGCTGGGAGGGGTCCACGACCCTCCCGCCTACGAAGAGTAGCGGTCTGTGCGTCATGCCTCGGCCCCTTCCTTCGCCGTGTCGGCGTTATCCGGCGATCCACCCGCGAGCAAATAGAGGACTGCCATCCGGACCGCCACCCCGTTGGTCACCTGTTTGAGAATGACCTGCTGGGGCCCGTCGGCCACGTTGGAGTCGATCTCCACCCCCCGGTTCATGGGACCTGGATGAAGAACCAGGATGTCCTTGGGCGCGGCCTGGAGCCGGGCCCGTGAAATCCCAAAGAAGCGGTTGTACTCCTGGAGGCTCGGGATGAAGCCTCCCTTCATCCGTTCCAACTGGAGCCGAAGCACGTTCACAACGTCTGCCCATTCAAGTGCCTCCTCCACCCGAGGGAAGACCGTCACGCCCAACTCCTCCATGCGCATGGGAATGAGGGTTTTGGGACCACACACCCCTACCTCGGCACCTAGTTTCAGGAGCCCGAAAACATTGGACCTGGCAACTCTGGAGTGCAGAACGTCGCCGACGATGCAGACCTTCAGGCCTTCCAGGCGACCCAGGTGATCCCGGATTGTGAGCATGTCCAGGAGACCCTGCGTCGGGTGCTCGTGCCGTCCATCGCCGGCGTTGATGACATTTGAGGGGATGCGCTCACCCAGGAACTGGGCGGCCCCGGACGACCAGTGCCGCATCACCACCATGTCGATCCGCATGGCCTCCAGATTCCTGGCGGTGTCCACAAGGGTCTCCCCCTTCTGAACCGAGGAACCCGACGCTGAGATGTTGACGGTGTCGGCGGAGAGGCGCTTCTCTGCGAACTCGAATGAGATCCGAGTCCTGGTGGATGCCTCGAAGAACAGGTTGACGATGGTCTTCCCACGGAGGACGGGAACCTTCTTGACCTTCCTCTCCGATACGTCCTTGAACAGCTCAGCTGTGTCCAGGAGCGTCAGGATCTGCTCCCGTGAGAGAGGTTCGAGACCTACCAGATCCTTCCCCAGCATCGAATCTCCTGCGTTCATTCACCCGCCTCCACAT
>CBDUAX010000489.1:0-4027 GCA_965365235.1 uncultured bacterium | reverse complement strand
GTACGATATGGCCATGACCTCGGCTGGGACCCCTGAGGAACGGGCTGAGGTCCTGGGTGCGCTGGAGGGGTATTTCCGCCTGAGGGGTCAGATGAACCGCTCCATCGATTACCTGGAAGAGCGAATGGAACAGATCGCCCTCTATCGGCCGGGATTGATGGCGACGCAGAGTCGGCTCAGCTTTATGCCCGGAGCGTATGTCCGGGCCGGGCGGGAGGCTGAGGCCCGGGCGGAGCTGGAAACCATTCGACAGGAACTCCCTCCACCCTTTGATGCCCTGGTTCCGCTGGGGGACCTCGAGATCGGACTTGCCAAGAGCGATGCCGACGCAATCGAGGCGGCCCTTCCTGGTGTGGAGGCCATCATCCAGACCTTTCAGTACGAGATCATTCGTCCGCAGCTGGTCTCGGCCCAGGGGCGGGTCCACGAACTTCGGGGAGAGTACCAGGAAGCGATGGAGCGGTACCAAGAAGCAACCCGGCTCAACCCATCGAGCACCGCCCTTCCTGTCCAGATGGGACGCTGCTACCGAGGCCTCGAGAGGTACGACGAGGCCGTAGCCCAATTCCAGGAAGCGTTGAAGATCTCCCCCTGGGCCCCCCGGACGAACTTCGAGTTGGCCCAGACCTATGAGGCAATGGGAAATCTGGAAGCGGCCCGGGAGCACCTGGAAAGAGCCCTCGAGATTTGGGCCGATGCCGACCTGAGCTATCAGCCGGCCCAGGAGGCGCGGGAGGCATTGGCCCGGATTCAGCGATAGTGGCGGGGCCCGGCTTGCCTCCGGGCCCCAGAGGTAGGCTATCTGCTAATCCGCCCGGAAGGCCTCGATGGGATCCACCCGGGTGGCCTTCCATGCCGGCATCAAGCATGCAGCCAGCGCCACGACCAGAAAGAGCCCGACCACCCCAGCGTAGGTGGTTGGGTCCCAGGTGTTGGTTTGGAAAAGCATGTCATCCACGAGCCGAGTTGCGCCGAAGGCTCCAGCAACGCCAAGGACCGACCCGACGGCCACCAGCATCATCCCTCGGGTGACCACCAGGCGTAACACACTTCCCCCGGAGGCTCCCAGGGCGACGCGGATTCCGATCTCATGAACCCGCTGTGTGACGAAGAAGGCCAGAACTCCGTACAGGCCCAGGGCGGCAAGTGCAATGGCAACCGCGGCAAAGAGGCCCAGGACGGTGGTTACGGACCGAACATCGGCGATGGACCCCGAAAGGGCGTTCTCCATACTCCGGGCGTCGCTCAGAACGATGCTCCGGTCCAGGGACCAGAGCTCCTCCTGTACCGGTCGGATCAGCCCCTCCGGCTCGGTTGCGGTGGCCACGGCAATCCGCATCCCCCGCCAGGGCATTTGCGCGTAGGGGAAGAACATGGCCGGCCGGGGCCGCGACTGCTGGAGGGAGGACGTCTGGTGATCCTCGATCACCCCCACCACCTCGAATAGCCCGGGCTCCTCACCCCCCATGTCCACGGCCACCTGTCGACCCAGGGCCCGTTCCTCGGGGAAGACCATCTCGGCGGTTCGTCGGCTCAACACGATGACGGGAGTGGATCCCGGGGCGTCCGTGCCGTCGAATACCCTCCCCTCGACCAGGGGGATCTCCAGGGTCCCGAAGTACCCTGGAAGAACGATGCGTCGGTCCGCCCATGGTGCGTCCCGGTTGACCTCGGGGGGGCGTTCCGGTGCCCAGATCGCCACGTTCCCCGACGGTTGGAGAATGGGCAACTGGTTGATCAACGCTGCAGACTCCACACCGGGAAGGGCTTCCACCTTCTCCTTCAACTGGTCGAAGAACTGGATCCGGAGTTCGGATTCCTCATAGCCCTCGGTTGGCAAAGAGACGGTGGCCGTGAGAAGGTTCTCCACCCGGAACCCTGGATCCACGCCCCTCAGTCTCGCGAAGCTTCGCAAGAGAAGTCCGGAACCCACGAGCAGGACCAGGGAGAGAGCGACCTGAAGAACCACCAGCCCGCTGCGGTACCGAGCCCCTTTCCCGGAGGTCGATCCCCTGGAGCCTTCTTTCAATTCCTCTGCGGGATCGGTCCTGGAAGCCATAAGGGACGGGAAGACACCGAAGACAAGAACCGTCCCCAGGGATAAGGCAAGTGCAAATCCCAACATGGTGGAGGAGAGACCCTCCTCCTGGACCCCAAGGGCATCCATGGGAACGAATCCCAGGATCCCATCCTGGATCCAGACGGCCAGCATCACGCCAAGAACACCGGCGCCCAAGGCCAACACCATGCATTCCACAAGGAGTTGGCGGGTGAGACGGGTGCGGCCGGCACCCAGGGCCGACCGTACCGCCAACTCAGGAGCCCGGACCGACCCTCTGGCCATCAGCAGGCTCGCCACGTTGGTACAGGCAATGAGTAAGACCAGGACGATGGCACCCACCAGGATTACCAGGGATAGCTGGAAGTCTTCCACCATGGCACCGTGCAGACCATCGATCTGAAGCGCTTTCCCCTGGTTGGAGTCGAGGTAGGCCTCTTCCAACTGGGCGGAGATGACATCGACCTCGGCTTGAGCCGCCTCGACCGTCACGCCCTCGCTCAGCCGCCCCACCAGGAGCCAGTTGTGGAACCGACGGGTGATGGGGTTGGAGTTGCCTGGCCAGGGTGGAACCCAGAGGTCGACATCATAGAGAAATCGAAAGCCGAGGGGCATGACGCCCATGACCGTTGCGGGGCCCCCGTCGATGATCAGGGTTTGACCGATGACGTCGGGGCTGCCGCCAAACCATCGGTGCCAGAAGGAGTAACTGATGACCACCTGAGCGGAACCCGTTTCCGGAAGTTCATCGATGGTGAAGGTGGTCCCCATGGTTGGTGGCACCCCAAGGGTCTGGAAGAGATTCGGAGTGATGAAGGTGAGGCTGGCCTGTTCCGGCTCATCGGCCCCAGTGATGGTCACCAGAGAGGCCCCCCCTCCGATGGTGGCCAACGACGCCAGCGAGGCCGCTTGGTCCCGGTAATCCTGATAGTCCGGGAAGGAGACCCAGGGGTTCACGTTCCCGTCGAAGGTGGCCCGAGCCAGAACAAGACGATCCGGCTCCGGGAAGGGAAGAGACCGGAAGAGGGCCTTGTTCATGACGGAGAACATGGCGGTGGTGGCTCCGATTCCCAGGGCCAGTGTCAGCAGAGCGACGAGGGTAAACCCCGGTGTCCGTCGTAGAGCCCGAAAAGCGAACCGGACATCGGGCCCGATGTGAGAAAACAAGGTTCCGTCCGCGGTTGCCTTTCGCATGGTCCTTTCCTCTCGACGTTCTCGCACGGCGGTCCTTGCCAGGTCCGCGATGCTCCTGAGCCAAAACTGAAATGCCCCCAGACGACCCCGCCGGGAACGCACCTCCCGAGAGCGGGTTTCCAGGAAATCGGCAATGTCGTCACCGAACCGCTCCCGAAACCCGCGGGGCAGGGCCCGGAAAAAGAACCGGCCCACAATTGGGAGGGCCTTCTTCATGCCGGGCCCCACTCCCGAGCCAGGGCGTCCTCTGCCCATTGAACCAGCGCCTGAAGTCGGCGAGCCTCCTCGGCCACCTGGATCCTACCGAATTCGGTCAACTCGTAGGACCGGCGCTGTTTGCCAGGTCCCGTTGCCTTTTGTGGAGGTTGTTTTCCCTCCATTCCAGCCCCGATCTCCACAACGAAGCCCCGGTCCAGCAGCTGCTTGATGGATCGATAGAGGGTGCCGGGCCCCAGCTCCAGGGCCCCGTCGGTCCTGCGCTCTACCTCCTGCATGATCCCGTAGCCGTGGCGTGCCCCGTCAGACAGGGCCAGGAGGATATGAAACTGGGCTGAGGTGAGGCCCGGGGAGGCATTTCGGAGGCTTGGATCGGGGCGACTCATGGGTGCGGGCATCTGTCCAAAGTGGATATATCCATCCGGTTCATATTGCTGAGACGTTAACCAGGTTTAGAAAGTTTCATGAGAGTCTCTGTCGGGAGAGGTCCGCCATGAGTATGGTTGGCCCTGAAGGCCCTTCGGCCCATCCCTCATTTGGAATTAATTCGATTCGGGA
>CBDUAX010000488.1:0-4044 GCA_965365235.1 uncultured bacterium | reverse complement strand
GAAGGAGACCGATTTGCATCGAAAACGGATTGTGTACCTGGCCCTCTGCGCTGCCGTTGGGCTTGGATCTTGTCAGGACCCCAGCGGGGAGACGGTACGGATGGCCCACGTTGACCCAGTGGATACGAGCTGCGCGTGGCCGGCCCCTCCGAAGATCATTAGAGAAGTGGGGCAGGCCGTGTTATTGGAGTGGCAATTCCAGGACGCTCCAATCTATTCGAAGCAGGTTATCCCTCCAGACAGTGCCTACCTAGCATTCCGAGCGGCCGTGCGCGCAGACAGTGCGGATCTGCGCCGTCCCGTCGCGGACGCGCCACAGCCCGAGACTGAAGCCGAGGCAGCGAATTGGCGGGATGAGGACGTGAACCACGAGTTGGCCCAGAGCGGCCAGGTGGGCAGGATCGAGGGTATCACCTGTCTGGATGCTCTTCTGTTCGCGTATCAGAATGCCCGCGTGGCGGAGTTGACTCAACCCACGGAATTCCTCGCGTCTGTCTTGCGGCGTGAGGTGGAGGGCCAGAGGCAGCTTGCTGTCGTGTTTGGCGCTGGAGACGAGATGTTCATACCGAAGTCGGTGTACGGCTTCGATGTCGTGGCTGAGCTTGTGGCCCAGGGTTGGGAATACTGGTATGGGATTCATAACCACACTCTCCAGCGGAATGGGAATCGGGTTGCGCTGGGCAATCCGACCCTGAGCACCTCCGATGTCCAGTTGGTGCGGAACCTGGCGGCTGATCACGGCCTGAGGAACGCTCGCGTAACGAACGGCTTCTACACCTTCAGCGCCAAGGCTGAAGAGTTTTCGCTTTTGCGATCTCGTTAGACGAGGCCGACCGGAGGTCGTTCCGGTGGGCACTCACGGGCTGAGGGGGGGGGACTTGATAGGCAACAGAAACTCACCCTTGATGGGGCACCATTTCGGGTTGCACAAAGGGGGGCCAAAGGACGAAAAACGGTGCGTTACCCGGAACTACGAGGTCCGTCCGGTTGGAGGGAAAGCCCCGATACAGGCGGGGGTCCCAATCCCGGGCGTCTGAAACCTGAGGTTCGGCTGGAGGAACCAGACTTCAATCCCAATGGAGAAGCCAAGAGAGGACGCTGCGGTTCAGCCGAGGAAGGCATTGCCCGACGCGCCTGCAGGAGTCGACCTTGAAACGGAGGAGACGAGGGATGACGTCCTCCTGGGCTGCAAGGAAGCCCGCGGAACAGATACCCCGCCGGCATCCCCTGAAGGTCAACTGACCCCCTCCCACCCCAGCCCCCGTGGCGCCGGACCGGGAATCAAGAGCCGCCGGCCGAGGTAGCCCTGGGGCCGACGGCAGCCGCCACGATCCGGTCCAGGATCCCCTTGTACTCGTCCCAGGAGATGTCGACGTCCGGGGGGCCGAACCAGCCGGCGAAGACCTGGTGGGCCACCACCATGTCCAGCTTAGGCAGGACGGTGAGGTACTGGCCGTAGGATCCGGTATAAGTATAAGCGCCCACGAAAGGACCTTCCGGATCCGGGTCCTCCCACACCCACCACATGTAGCCGTAGCCCATCCCCCGGCTTCGGTACTCCTCCGGGAACACCTCCGCCACGGGCGTGACAATCGTGGTCATCTCGTCCACCCACTCCCGGGGAATGAGCTGCTGTCCCTTCCACTCGCCTTTCTGGAGCATGAGTTGGCCGAAGCGGGCCACGTCCCGGGTGGAGACGTAGAAGTTGTAGACGGTGAAGTTGGACCGGGTCCGTTCGTGACCCGGGTTCTGCCGACGCCAGTTGAAGTCCTGGAGTCCCAGGGGATATCCCAGCTCTTCCCCCACGGCCTGGAATAGGGTCCTTTCGCTCAGAAGCTCGAAGACCGGCATCAGGGCCAGGCCGTCCCAGGAGTTTTCGACATGGAAGCGGCTCCCCGGTTCCACGGAGCCTCTTAGGGGCGCGTCCCGTGGTTCCCCGAACTCCGAGGGATGGTAGACGCCGGATCGGAACGTCAGCAGGTCCCGGATGGTGGCCTTTCTTTCCCGGGGCAGGAGCCCGCCCCGATCGTCGATCCCCATGTCCGCCAGCGTCATGTCCAGGTCGATGGTCCCGTCCCTGACCGGCTTCCCGAAGACCATGGCCGCAAGGGAATACCGGCCGGCCGCCATGTATCCCCGGGCCTCGATGTCCCCGTGCTCCAGGAGGACCTTCCCTCCCTTCACCACCATCAGGCCTGTGGTTCCCAGGCGACGGGCTTCCTCCAGGGCCGCATCCAGGCCCGACGCCGAACACCCGGCAGCCTCCGGCGATGCCCACCGCTCCCATGGCACCCCCCGAGGCGCCCGGGGGAAGAGGCGGTAGCCGATGAAGAGGACCACGACCACGGCCAGGGTCCATTTCAGGGTCTTCTTCAGGTCGTCTCTGGTTTTCTGTCGCATGGTGACCCTTGCCTCCCGCGTCCTCTCCTACCGCCGGCCGGGCTGGAAGCCTCAACGTTGATGCAGCACCCTGGCCGGGTCCGTTCGGGTAGCCCGGAGGGCCGGGACATAACTGGCGGCGAACCCCACCAGGAAAAGGGTGAGGGCTACGGCTCCGTAGAGCACCGGATCCAGGGGATTCATGCCGTAGAGAAACGCCCGCATGAGGTTCGCCACGGCCATGGCCAGGGGGGTCCCCAGGAGGAGGCCGACGAGGACCAGGCCCAGCCCCGCCAGGATCACGGGCCTCCGGACGGCGCTGGCCTCGGCACCCAGGGCCACGCGGATGGCCATCTCCCGGGATTGGAGGGTGACCCGGTAGGAAAGGACACCGTAGAGGCCCACGCAAGCGAGGAACAGACCCATGACACCCAGGACCCCGGCAAATCCTCCGGCCAGGCGTCTGGGCAGGAAGTGGATGTCCACCAGGTCCGGGTAGGGGGCGTTGGTGCTCAAGGGCACCATGGGATCGATGCCCCGAACCAGCGTCTCCAACTCCCGGCGGATGTCTCCCCGACCCTCCCTCAGCTTCAGGAGGACGGAGGTCTGGGGGACGTAGGATTGGGCCTGGGGAAGGAAAACCCCGGCAAGGGGTCCTTCCCCGACGGAGATGTACTTGCTGTTCCGGGCCAAGCCCACCACCCGGTAGAGGCGCTCATCGCTTCGGAGGGTCTTTCCTACCGGGCTCTCGCCGGGCCAGAGGATCCGGGCCACCGTCTCGTTGACCACGGCAACGGGCTCCGTTCCCTCCCGGTCCGAGGGCTGGAAGGCTCGGCCCTCCAGGAGCTGGACCCCCGTGGTCTCAAAGAACTCGGGAGAGACCCCCAGGAGGCCAGCCTCCACCGATCCCTCCCCGTTCTCGTCGGAAAAGAAGCCAGAGCGCCGGGGAGGCGACACCAGGAATACGAAGTCGGCCAACGCAGCGGACCGCACATCCGGGAGATTCGACCCTTCCTGGAGGAGCTGTTGGAAAAAAAGGCGGCCTTCTTCCGGGGCGTATTGCTGGAGGTCCAGGTTCACCGTGGCCACGTGGACGGCCTGGGGATCGAAACCCAGATCCATCGATCCGGCCCTCTGAAGGGCCCGGAAGAGGACGCCGCTGCCACCCAGGAGGACCACGGCCCCCGTCACCTGCGCCACCACGAACAGCATCCGTAGCCGCTGGGTGCCCGGCGCCTGACCGCCGTCATCCCGGAGGACCGATGCCAGGTCCGTCCGGGTCGCCTTCAGGGCCGGGGCCAGGCCGAACAAGACCCCCACCAACACCGTCACGGCCATGGAGACGGCCAGGACCCTCAGGTCCGGGGCGAAGTCATGAGTCAGGGGGATTTCCCGTGGGATGGGAATTCGGCTCAGGGCACCCGTGGCCCAAAACGCCAGAAGGGTCCCGCCCAAGGCTCCCAGGGCGAACAGGAGGACGGACTCGATGACCAGCTGACCCACCAGGCGGGCCCGTCCCGCACCCATGGCCTGTCGCACCGCGATTTCCTGGGCCCGGGCCGTGGCGCGACTCAGGAGGATCCCCGCCAGGTTGGAGGCGGCGATGAGTAGGATGGCCACTGCGAGTGCCAGCAGGAAGCCCAAAAACAGGGTGACGGGCCCCCG
>CBDUAX010000487.1:0-4057 GCA_965365235.1 uncultured bacterium | reverse complement strand
CCACCATCAACGGCCAAACCCTCCACAACCACCACCATGGCAACAAGATCGCCGAGGGTGACCTCTTTCTCCTGGATACCGGCGCCGAAACGTCCATGGGGTACGCAGGGGACCTGACCTCCACATTCCCTGTCAGCCCGACCTTCGACGAGCAGCAACGGACCATTTGGGAGATCCTCCTTTCCGCATACGACACGGCCACCTCTTCGTTAGCACCGGGCACCTCCTTCAAAGATGTCCATTTCGCCGCCTGCCGCGTGATCTTTGAGGGGATGAAAGGCCTCGGTGTTTTCAAAGGAGACACAGAGGAAGCCTTGGCCGCCGGGGCCCACGCCATGGTCATGCCCCACGGCCTGGGTCACATGATGGGGCTCGACGTCCATGACATGGAGAACCTCGGTGAGGTCGTGGTAGGGTATGCCGGGCATGCAAAAAGCACCCAGTTCGGGTTGAAATCCCTTCGCCTGGCCCGGGTTCTGGAACCCGGATTTGTCCTGACGGTGGAGCCGGGGATCTACTTCATTCCCCAGCTGATGGATCGGTGGCGAGCAGACGGCCACTGCCAGGAGTTCATCGATTTCGACGAGCTTGACAAGTGGCGCGACTTCGGAGGAGTCCGGAATGAGGAGGACTTCCTCATTACCGGTGACGGCGCACGCCGCCTGGGACGGGCGAAGCCAAAGACCGCAGAGGAGATCGAGGCCCTCCGGGGAAGCTGAGCAGGGGCGGCGAGCTCGTCTTGTGTGGGTCCGGGGGGGCAAGCTCCTGGCATTCCCGCTGGCCTTCCTTCCGGCCCCCTTCAGGGTTCGGGTGCTTGTCAGTTCCTTTCTCTCGAAAGGGTGATCGGCCAGCTCCCCTGGATGAGGCCGCTATCCACGGTGCCGGAGAGTGTCTTTTTCCCTTCGAAAGCCCCGTCGAAGACCACCGACCCGCCGACCCTGCCATCAGCCACCTCGATGGTTACCAAAACCTCCATCTTGTCCTGGGTGCCGGAGATGTTCCCCTGCACCCTCCCGATGGCGGGCGACTCGAGCTGGGCGACCCCGATGATCTTGTTCTGGAGCTGGCCCAGAAGGTTCAACGTCAGCTCCAGTTCCACCTCCGGAACGGACCCCACCCACCTCCCATCCACATTCGGGACGCCGGGACCGCCGAAGTCGCAAGAGTAGGAAAGGACCACCACCAGAAGGAAGGCTCCTGAGGCGCCGATTCTGCGGGAAACCGGGGAGATCTTCATGGGATCGAGGGCCCCTGGTTGGCCGTGGAATTTCGGGGACCGAATAAACCCCCGGTCCTTCCTCGCCAAGTTGGGTTGGGCGGGTCCGCCCGGCAACCGTCATTCCCTTGTGGGATCCGCCCCCAAACCCTACCCTCATGGACTGATTCTTGCTCAGCGCGGCTAGGAAATCCAGGGAGACCTCGACCCCTCGGCCACGAGGGGTCGAAAAGGCCGAAAAGACAACCCACACAAGCACCCCAGACGGGATACGATAGGACCATGGCGAAACTCGATCCGACAAAGATGGCCGACTGGCAGATCGCCGAGGCGGCCGAGGAAAACATGAAGACGGTGTACGAGCTCGGCGAAGAGCTGGGGCTGGAGAAGATGGAACTCCTTCCCTACGGCCACTACGTCGCGAAGCTGGACTACATCAGCATCCTCGAGCGCCTCAAAGACAAACCGGACGGCAAGTACATCGAGGTCACAGCCGTAACTCCCACGCCACTGGGTGAAGGAAAATCCACCACCACCATGGGGTTGACCCAGGGCATGGGGCGGCTCGGCAAGAAAGTCATCGCCGCCATCCGGCAACCGTCCAGCGGCCCGACCTTCAACATCAAGGGCTCCGCCGCCGGCGGCGGATTGGCCCAGTGCATCCCCCTCACTGACTTCAGCCTCGGCCTTACGGGCGACATCGACGCCATCAACAATGCCCACAACCTGGCCATGGTGGCTGCCACCAGCCGCATGCAGCACGAGTTCAACTACGGGGACGACATCCTGGAGAAGAAGAACCTCCGGCGCCTGGACATCAATCCCCGGAACATGAACATCAAGTGGTCCATGGACTTTTGCGCCCAGGCCCTCCGTGACATCGTCATCGGAATCGGCGGGCACATGGACGGCTTCATGATGAAGAGCGGCTTCCAGATCACCGTCTCCTCGGAGGTGATGGCCATCCTGGCGGTGGCTACCAGCCTCGCTGATATGCGGGAGCGGATGAACAAGATCGTCGTCGGTTGGGACAAGCAGGGCAACGAAGTCACCACCGGCGACCTGGAAGTCGGCGGCGCCATGACGGCCCTCATGAGCCGGGCCATCAACCCCAACCTCCTCCAGACCATCGAAGGTCAGCCCACGCTGGTCCACGCAGGGCCGTTCGCCAACATCGCCATCGGTCAATCTTCGATTCTGGCCGACAAGGTCGGGCTGAAGCTGGCGGACTATCACATCACCGAGAGTGGGTTCGGCGCCGACATCGGCTTCGAGAAGTTCTGGAACCTGAAGTGCCGGTTCAGCGGCCTGACGCCCAATGTTTCCGTGGTTGTAGCCACCATCCGAGCCCTGAAGATGCACGGTGGCGGACCCGCCGTGTTCCCGGGCCGCAAGCTGGATGCTGCCTACACCGAGAGCCATCCGGAGTTTGTGGAGGCCGGGGTCGAAAACCTGGTCCACCACATCGAGACGGTCCGGAAGGCCGGCGTGAACCCGGTGGTCTGCCTGAACCACTTCTACACCGACTCTGACGACGAGGTGGAGGTCGTGCGGAAGGCTGCTGAAGCTGCCGGCGCCCGGTTCGCGGTATCGAAGCACTGGGAGCTGGGTGGCGAGGGAGCCGAGGAGTTCGCTCAGGTAGTGGTGGAAGCCTGCGAAGACAAGCCGGACTTCAAGTTCCTGTACCCGGAGACCGATCCCCTCAAGACCAAGATCGAGAAGATCGCCACCGAGGTGTATGGAGCCGACGGGGTCACCTACTCCCCCGAGGCCGAAAAGAAGATCAAAGCGGTGGAGGCCGATGAGGAGCTCAGCAAGATGGGCGTCTGCATGGTGAAGACGCACCTGAGCCTTTCCCACGATCCTGGACTCAAGGGCCGGCCCACGGGCTGGACGCTGCCCATTTCGGACGTCCTCACCTACCGAGGCGCTGGATTTGTGGTTCCTGTGGCAGGGGACATCAAGCTCATGCCCGGCACGGCCTCGGATGCAGCCTACCGGCGCATCGATGTGGATCCGGAGACGGGGAAGGTGGTGGGGTTGTTCTAAGGGCAACCGTGGAGCCGGAGAACCGACCGCGGGGCCCGCTGCCCTGAGGTCGACGCTCTGGGCGGGACCCACCGAAGGATCAACCGCCCGGGTGGCCGAAACGGCTGCCCGGGCGGTCTCGGTCTAATCGGCGGGCTCCCCGAGGTTACCGCGGTCAGGTGGGCCCTCCTCTGTGTGCATCGCCCTGCCCACGGCCCCTCCTTCCTCCCACCTATTCACCGCCTGCTCCCGGACCAACCGGGGCCACCGAATCCCGTTTACCCTCCAAGCCTCCAGCACCCTCGTCGCCTGCGCCACCCCCACGTCTAGAATATCCACCACCACCGCCCCATCCCGGACCTTCAGAGCGCGTAGCCCAGGATCCGTCCATAGCTGATTGGGACGCTGGCAGGGTGGGAAGTTCTTAGGAAACCCCGGAGGGACTGGGCCGGGTACGCGGGTTGCGCCCGGGGTTACCCCGAAGGATCTTCCGCTGGAGTACGCCCCAAAGGAGAGACTGCCTCCCCGAGGTCCCCCGTGCTCCCCCCAAGATGACACAGAAGAAGTCTCAGTCTTCGCAAACCATTACGAGATCGTGTGGAGTAGGGACAGGGGGTACGGCAAGAACCAGTTTTTTCGGAAATCGACGGGACCAGAAGTGGTACGAAAAACCGGCGAAAGAGAATAGAGTTAAGCCGTCCACCTTGGAAAAAGTGAACTGGGCGCCGCAATAGAGATTGCTGCCCAGCGGCCCACAGGAAGGAGACCGATTTGCATCGAAAACGGATTGTGTACCTGGCCCTCTGCGCTGCC
>CBDUAX010000486.1:0-4082 GCA_965365235.1 uncultured bacterium | reverse complement strand
GGCAGCGGCATACGCAAGTGTACTCTTTCCCGTCCCGCTCGGGCCTGCGAGCAAGACTGCGGCTCCGTTCCGCACCAGCGCAGCGGCGTGGACTGGCTGACGGTCGTGGCGCGTCACGATGCTCAGGGTGAGGGCCTCCAGGAGAGCATAGCGGGAATGTTGCCGGTCCGAGACGAGTTGGGGGGTCACGAAACCAACCGCCGACCGGGCTTTGGGATCTGAGAAGGCGACGCTTCCCGGTGACCCGATGAGAAGCCGGTGATCCCCGATAAAGCGGTAGTAGAGGTCAGCGTGCTCCGCTTCCCCCTCGACTCCCGGTTGAACGACGACGGTCACCGTCACCTCTTGGGCCTCGACGAACTCAGGGGCTCCCTCGAGTACCCGCCAGCCACCGAACGCCTCTTCGGCCATGCCGATGACCGCTGGTGCATTGGAAGCGAAATGGACCGGAATGCCAAGGATCGGAATCGTCGTACGATGCCGGAGGGGCACGTCCCGATAGAGGGGATCTGTGGAGAGGTCGAACTCAATTCGGTCCATTTGGGCTTCTCATCTTGTGACCTGGTCATACAAGGAGAGGATCTGCCGCCCGGACCAGTCTGCGTCCTCCGCCAGGGTTCTCGCTTGGGCAGACACAGCCAAAGATCTTCGGCGCTCGTCGTCTTCCAGAAGCTCCAGGGCGGCTCGGGCCAGAGCGCCGTCGTCGCCGGCAGGCACAACGGAGGCTGCATCCGGCGCCCACTCTCGAAGGATCCCCACGGAGGTTCCCACCGTAGGCACGCCCACCATCCCTGCCTCAGCGACGGCTACAGGGCCGGCCTCGTGACGCGAGGAGACGAGCATGAGATGTGCGCCGGCCACCATCGGCCTGAGCTCTTCCTGAGGCACGAATCCATGGAACCGGATTCGCTGTTCGAGGCCCAGATCCGCCGCCATCCTTTGGATCTCGCCGTCGAGGGTATCCTCTCCCACCAGGTCGAGGGTGAAGTCCAGACCAGTGTCGGTCAACCGTCTGGCCGCCCGCAACAGCGTCGCGTGGTCCTTCACTCGGTTGAGGCTTCCGACGTGGATGAGCCGGGCCGGCGTGCCGGGCTTACGCACCGTTGGGGCCGCTGGGATCCATTCATCACGACTTACGCCCAGAGGAAGTCGAGTCGCCCTATGCCCAAGCTCCTCCGCTTCCTTGCAGATGACCGCGCTGGGGGCGGTCACTCCCGTGGCTGCGGCTAGCGCGAGCCTCACCCGCACCCGGTCTCTGAGGCGGAGGCGGCCTCCATAGTTGATGTCGGGGAATGCGACGAGGTCTCCTCCCGGGATATGGAGCAGTACCGGTCGGCGAACCAGAACGCCCGCCATGGCTGCAACAAGGCCAGGTCCGGAGATCCAAAAGGCATGAAAGAGGGCGAAGCCCCCCTTTCTGTGCTCCCGAAGGACCTTCCCGAGTGTGGGAAACGTCCGGTGTCGTTTTCCCCGAGCCCCGTGGACCGTGGCGCCCCGAAGGGAATAGGGTGGCTGGTCGTCTTCTCCACGCATGGGGAACACGTGGACGTCATGGTGGCGGCTGATCCTCTCCAACAACCAGATCAGGCAGGGAATGACCCGGTGGGTCCCGCTTCGATCCACTCCGCCGGGGACGATTAGGGCGAGCTTCACGGCCTCACTCCGGACCGGCCCCCCGGGTCCTCCAGGAGTGAGTGGTAGATGTGGGCCAGCTTCCCACCCAGAGCCCCCCAGGACAGCTCACGCTCGAACCGTTCTCGGACCCGTCCTCGACGCTGAAGCTGATCTTCCTCCGGGAGCCGGAGGAGCGCTTGCATAAGGGAAGGGACCCGACCCGGATCCCAGAAGAGACCGACCTCCCCTGCCATACGGCGAAAGGACGGGATGCTGGTAACCACGGGGGTGGCACCGCAGGCCATGGCCTCTATGACGGCGTACCCACTTCCCTCTCGATGGCTTCCTTGGACCAAGGCGTCGGCGGCCCGAAGAAGCAGCTCAACCCTGGCGTGGGTGCAAGGGCCCAACAGGTGGACGCGTTCCCGTAGGATGGGGTCTTTGGCGATGCTCTCCTCGACCTCCCTGAGGAGAGGGGCCTCGAGGAAGGCGCACCAAAGGTGCGGATCGGCAAGATGGGGGGCGGCCGCGGAGAGACCGCCCAGCACGGTGAGGGGGTCCTTGTTGTGGTTGAGGTGCCCCAACCAGACCAGGCACGGGTTTCCGAACACTCCGACTTTTGCCCGCGCCAGAGCCGGGTCCCCCGGCGCAAAGTCGCAAGACGACTCAGGTACCTCGAACACCGACATGCCCTCCGAAAACACCCGGGCTCGGAAAAATGGTTCAGCTTGCTCTCGAGCCGTGAATGCCACGGCATCATACGCCTGCATCGCGTGCCGTTCGAAGGGCCGCCGCCATGGCGGGGGCGGGCGGTCCGCATGATCCTGGCCGAGAATCTTCACACCCTTCAGACGCTCTCGGAGGCTTTTGGCAAAAGCCGGTAACCCTAGCCCATGGATGTGGACCAGGTCCGGCTCCAGGGCCACGATCCGATCCGTTATTTTCCGGGCTGGCCTCCGGACCGGCTGGGAGCTGGGGGTCCCCCGCCGCAGAAGTGCCGGTTTCCCCGCAATGAATCGATATTCCACTCCCTGAAACCGGATGGCAGCGTTCTGGTGGGCAGGTTGCACCACGGTGACCCTGTTCCCGGCGCCGGAGACGGCCGAGGCCACCCCGGAGAGAGTGGGCCGGGCCGCCAGGAGTTCCTCCGGTGCCCGTCTGGCTCTATCCAGGTGAAAACCCACCTGAACCACGTGGATCACACATCCTCCTCGTGGAGTACCTGAGCGACCGCCGTGCGAATACCCTCGAAGAACGAATCTGGGGAAAACCGCCGGGCGTTGGCCTGAAGCGCCTCTGGTTCGAAACTGGAACCTTCCAACTCAAGGACCGCTCCCGCCACAGCCTCAGGGGTTTGTCGATCAAAAAGGACCCCGGTGGGAAGGACTCCATCGCCTGCAGTCCGGGATGTCCGGACTGTTTCGAGCGCTCCTCCGGCTGCCAGGGCCACCACTGGCGCACCTGCAGCCTGAGCTTCCACAAAGGCAATGCCGAAGTCCTCTACGCCGGCGTGGACAATGGCTCGGGCACGCCCGAGGAGGTCGGCGACCTCGCTATCGGAGATCCGACCGGTGAAATGGATGTTGGGGCTGGCCCGGGCTTCGAGATGGGTCCGTTCCTGGCCCTCCCCTACGATCACGAGTCGGCGCCCAATCCGGTTGAACGCCTCCACCACCAGGTCGGCCCGCTTGTAAGGGACAAGAGCACCCAGGTGGATGTAGAAATCCTCCCTCTGGTCGCCGGGGCGAAACCCCTCCAGGTTGACGGGAGGGTATACCACCTCAGCCTCTCGGTCATAGTAGCGCCTGATCCGATCCCGGACGTGGAAGGAGTTAGCCACGAACGCCGTCACTGCTCCGGCCGACTTCCGGTCCCAACGTCGGAGCCGGGGTGCCACCAAGCGCATTGCCGCCCGAACCGGCGCTGCTGCGCGCCCGACCCCGAAATACGAGTCGAACTGATCCCAGACATACCGCATAGGCGTGTGACAGTAGCACAGGTGGGGAACTCCAGGGGGCGGCCGTGCTCCCTTGGCCACACAGTGGCTGCTGGAGATGACCAGGTCGAAGCCGCTCAAGTCGAACCCCTCCACCAGGGCCGGGAGGAGGGGCAATCCGTGTCGGTAGAACCGGGCTGCAAGGCGTGTCCGGCCCAGGGCGGGAACATGGATGGGCCGATCCTCGATTCGGGGCGAAACCGATCCTGGCACATGGACCAGGGTGAAGAGTTCTGCCTCTGGAAAAAGGACCAGGAGAGCATCAAGAACACGCTCTCCCCCCCGCATTCCGGTCAACCAGTCGTGCACGATGGCGACGCGCATCATCGGTGTGCCCCACCACCCCGGTCAAGAAATCGTACCCTGTCTTCCCCCATGTTAGACCTCACCCAATGGCCCGGAGTGGATCCTTAGACCCAGCCCTTTTCCGGGGGTCTTATTTCCTCGCCAGCGGCGGGCCTCATCACCCGCC
>CBDUAX010000485.1:0-4083 GCA_965365235.1 uncultured bacterium | reverse complement strand
CTACGCCCTGGGGAGAGGCAACGCCCTCGAACCGGCTGTCCCTGATCCGTTCGGAGGGGACCATCAGGTTTACGAAGACACCTTCGTTACGCTGGAGGGGATGGTCAGGGCTGCTATGGGTCGCTTTCCGAAGGAGGAGGAAGCATGAGTCGCGGCATTACTTCCAGCACCCGGGGTTTCGCTCTCCTGGGCGACCCCGTGGCTCACTCGTCGTCTCCCGTCATCCAGAATGCCGCATTCCAGGACATGGAGCTGGACGGGGTGTACCTGGCCTTCAGGGCCGAATCTGCCGACGAGTTGACGGCATTCATGCGTGGGCTGGCACGGGCGGGGGGGGGGGGCAACGTGACCCTTCCCCACAAAGAGAAGGCCGCCACGGTCCTGGACCACGCCTCTCCCGACGTCCGGAGGACCGGGGCCTGCAACACCTTCTGGGGTCAGGACGGCCAGATACACGGGGACAACACCGACGTCGAGGGCTTCGCACGGGCCCTCGCGGACTTCCTGGGAGGCCCCCCGGAAGGGCTGAAAGTCCTTGTCCTGGGGGCCGGTGGTTCGGCTCGGGCCTGCCTGGTCGCCCTCATGGACGACGGGGTGAAGGAGGTCCACCTCCTCAACCGGACCCGAGATCGGGCCCGGGCCGTGGCTCGGCGGATCGGAGACGAGCGGGTACGGGTTCTGGATGAACGAATGGAGGTGGCGGGGAAGGGCTACGACCTGGTGGTCAACACCACGAGCCTGGGGCTGGAGGAGGGGGATGATCTCCCTCTGGAGTTGGACCTCCTGGATCGGGCGGGAGCGGTAGTGGACCTGGTGTATGGAGGTGGGACCACACCCTTCGTGGTGTCGGCCCGGGATCGTGGAATCCGAGCGTCGGACGGATCGGAGATGCTCGTGCACCAGGGCGCAGTCTCCTTCGAACGCTGGTGGCGGAAGAAACCCTCGCTGGATGTAATGAGGTCGGCTTTGAGGAGCGTTCAGGACCGTTGAAGGCTCAATCCCTGGCCAGGGACCTGGTCGATCTTTTCCTACCCCGGGGCTGCCTGGCCTGCGACGCACGCATCCCCCCCGAGGAAGCGGAAGGCCTGGTTTGTCAGCGATGCAGAGTGGGACTTCGGCCCCCCAACCCTCCGTTCTGCCAGAGATGTCACTTCCCCCTGGGAACCGGGCATCCTGTGGGGGAGAAGTGCACCGAGTGTGATCGGTGGGATCCATCCCTCGTCTCGGCCCGAACCGCAGTAGTCCTCGATTCGGCCGCCGCCTCCCTGGTCCACGCCTTCAAATACGGTGGGTGGCGGGAACTCGCCGATTTCCTTGCCGCCCGGATGGGACCCCATCTTCCGGACGACCTCCAGGATCCTGTCCTGGTCCCGGTACCCACGACCCCGTGGCGTTTATGGAACCGAGGATACAATCAGGCGGCTGTCCTGGCCGAAGCCCTCTCTTCCCGCACCTCTATCCCCGTGTCGACCGCCCTCCGGCGACCGGGGGGTCGGACTCAGGTTCATCTTGGACCCCGGGCCCGGGAATCCAACGTTTTTGGAGCGTTCCAGGTTCGGGAAGATTCCCGCTCCCTAATTCGGGGGAGGGAGGTTATTCTGATAGATGACGTTCTGACCACCGGTGCCACGGCGTTGGCTGCGACTTCTGCCCTGGTCTCCCAGGATGTGGGATCTGTGAGGCTTTTGGCCTTCTCCCGGTCCTTGCCCTATGACGAGACCAGAGGCTGATCGGAGAACCCTGTCCTGCCCCGCCCCGGTGCCGACATCGACCAACCCGAGAATCCGGAAACAGGAGCCCCACTTCATGTCTCTTCGTGTAGCGTTCAATGGATTTGGCCGAATCGGGCGCCTCGTGATGCGAGCGGCCAAGCAAGCGGGCCGTTCGGATCTGGACTTTGTTGCGGTGAACGACCTGACCGACAATCAGACCCTGGCTCACCTCCTCAAGTACGACTCCGTCCACCGCGCGTATCCGGGTACCGTGGAGGTGGCGGAGGGGGGCTTGAGGGTCGACGGCGATGAGGTTCGTGTATTCAGCGAACGAGACCCCTCTCTGCTCCCCTGGGGTGACCTGGGCATCGATGTCGTGGTAGAAGCCACCGGGAAATTCCGGGACAGGGAGGGGGCCGGGAAGCACCTTGCAGCTGGGGCGAAGAAAGTCGTGATCAGCGCCCCTGGAAAACAGGAAGACATCACCATCGTGTTGGGGGTGAACCAGGAAAAGTACGATCCCGCCAACCATCACATCGTCTCCAACGCCTCTTGCACGACGAACTGTCTCGCACCTGTGGTGAAGGTGATCCTGGATACCTTCGGCTTCCGGCGCGGCCTCATGACCACCATCCATTCCTACACGAATGGTCAGGTCATGCTCGATATGCCCCACAAAGACCTCCGGCGAGGCCGGGCGGGGGCCATGTCCATCATCCCCACGACAACCGGGGCTGCGAAGGCCACAGCGCTGGTGATCCCCGAGGTGGAAGGGAAGATGGACGGAATGGCCATTCGAGTCCCCACGCCTGATGTCTCCCTGGTGGATCTCACCGTCGAGGTAGAAAAACCCACCTCTCCTGAGGAGGTGAACCAGGCCTTCCGGACCGCCATGGCCGGAAGGATGAAGGGGATCCTCCAGGTGGCCGAGGAACCCCTGGTCTCGGTGGACTTCACCGGGCACTCGGCCAGCTCCATCGTGGATGCCCTGAGTACCGATGTCATGGGAGGGAACATGGTCAAGGTCCTCTCTTGGTACGACAACGAATGGGGGTATTCCGAACGAGTCGTGGACCTCGTGAAGTACGTCGGGGAACGTCTCTAGGGATCCGGCCTTCAGAAGGGGGCCGGTGGTTCCCCTGAGATCCAGGTTTTTTGGGCGCAGAAAGGGTGTAATCCGGGGCGTTGGTCCTCGTATTTAGGCGTGATGATGACCAAAGAGGAGGTACGATCGCGGCCGGGGCCAAAGCCCCTCGAGGAAGCCAAACCCGGGCTTCCTCCGGATTTTGACGGGTGGTTCCGTGAACACAGGCCCACCGTGTACCGGTACGTCCGCTTCAGGCTCGCCACTCGGGAGGCGGCTGAAGATGTAACCTCCGAGGTCTTCATGAAGGCTCTTCGGGCCCTCGATCGGTACGATCCTACCCGGGCCTCACCACGGACCTGGCTCCTCAGGATCGCCAGGAACGCGGTGACCGATCACCTGAGGTCGCTCCGAAGAAAATCCTCCCTTCATGTGTCGCTGGACCGGGTCCCGGACCTGGTAGCGGATGTTCCGACGCAAGAAGAGAGGGTCCTGAGGGAAGAGCGCATCGAGATGATCTTGAATGCGAACAGCACCCTCAGGCCGGCCGACCAGGAGATTCTGTCCCTCCGATACGGGGCCGGGCTGAACAACCAGGAGATCGCGGAGGCCTTGAGAATCTCCGGAAATGCAGTGGCCGTCAGGGTCCATCGGGCTCTGGCGAGACTTAAAGACTCAGTTGAAAAGCAGAGAAGTGATAAGGATTGAGAAATAGATGACGTCGAACAGATCGAACCCGGACGCGGACTTCGCCGCGAGCCTCCCACCGGAGCTCCAGGAGCTCGACCGGGAGCTTTCCGCCCTCACCATCCAGGAGCGCCAGTCGTTCGGGCCAGAGCTGGAGGGGGAGTTGATTCGGGAATGGAATGCCCGTCCTGTCTCCATCGGGCGGAGCTTCAAGGGGTGGAAGCGAACACTCCTGGCTGCTTGTATGGCCTTCCTGATGATTGGCGGAATGGTGGTCCCGGCCGCCCGGGCCTCGGTGGCCCGACTGGTGCGTACGGTATTGGAGGAGGCTGCGCCCGGACTCCTGAATACGGATCCCGAGCCTCAGCTCCCGGAGATCCACGTCCTGGAACCCAGGGCTGCAGAGACGCCTGAACCCCCCGCCTCCAGCGCCGAGGTATCGGCTCCGGTGGTACAGCTCGACCAACCGTCGGTTCAAGATGAGGCGGCGGAATTTCAGGCCGGCGAGTATTCATACCCGGAGATCATGTTCAGGCAGGAGGCCGAAAACATCATCGCCTCCTATTACCCCACTGCCCTCCAGCGGGCCGGGGTCGGCGG
>CBDUAX010000484.1:0-4105 GCA_965365235.1 uncultured bacterium | reverse complement strand
GGCGGGTGCCGGCCAACCCCTGCTTCAGGTAGTCGGTTGGCGGCAGGTCGGCGGCTTCGCTGGGGGGGATATATCCTGCCGCGTTTTGGAAGGTCTCCTCGGCGAAGGCCCGGTCCCGGAAGAGGATTCCTCCGGCGACGAAGGGCACGAAGAACCACTTGTGTGCGTCCACCGTGACCGAATCGGCCCTCTCGATGCCATGGAGGAGTCCGGGATAGTCCCGACTCAGGCCGGCGGCGCCTCCGTAGGCGGCGTCGACATGGAACCAGACGCCCTCGGCTGCGGCCAACTCCGCCAGCTTCGCCAGGGGATCGATGGCACCCGACGCTGTGGCTCCGGCGATGCCCACGATGGCGAATGGCTCCATTCCATTCCGCCGGTCGGCCTCCATCAGGTCCCGTAAGACTCCAGGATCGACGGTCGCATCCTTTCCAGTGGGTACCAGGCGGAGGGCCTTTCGCCCGAGTCCGAGAACGTCCACAGAGCGTTCGATGCTGAAATGGGCCTGATCGGACGCATAGACCGTGAGGCGACGCCCCGCTGTCACCAGGCCCAAGTCCCGGACCTCCGGAGCGGCCCGATGGAGGGCCAGCTTGAGACCCGTCATGTTGGCGACGGTACCGCCGCTGGTCAGGTGGCCATGGCAGTCGGCTCCGTAGCCGGTGGCCTCCCCGAGCCACCGGATTACGGTCTCCTCGATCACCGATCCTGCGGGGCTATGGTGGGAGGCGGCCTGGTTCTGGTTGATGAGGCTGGTAAGGGAATCGGCGAAAACACCCATCGTCACCGGGGTCGGGTTCATGAGCCCCAGATACCGGGGGCTGGTATTCACCAGGGTGTGGGGCATGACCCGGTCGGTGAAGAGGTCCAGAAGCTCTTCGGGATCCGTTCCCGTACGGGGAAGGGGCTCGCTGAAAATGGCCCGGAGTTCGGCTACCCCGGTCGGATCGGTGATGGGTTGGGTGGACCGGGTCGTGAGGTAGTCGGTGACGATCCGGGTGACCCGGTGGCCGATCTCCCGGACCCACTCCGGGCTGTCCTGCCCTGCTCCCCCGCTCCCTACTCGTCCCATTTTCCGCCCTCGGATTCGTCAGATAGGATTGACTGGCGTTCCCGGTTGATGTGAAGCCGCACCACATCGGGCCGGGAGTAGTGCCCTGCAAGATCGAAGTTCTGCCTTTCCTCAAAGACGGTATCGAGGGAAAGCTCGGCCACCAGCAACTGCTCGGCCTCATCCACAGGTTCGATGACCCACTGCCCGGTTGGGGATGCGATACAGGACCCTCCGTCGGCCAGCGTTTCCGGCACCGATTCGACAATGAGGTCCCGGTGAGGTACGCCCTCGGGAATCCCCGCCCGCGTCAGCACGCCTGACACGGAGAGGACAAAGGACCTTCCTTCCAGGGCCATAAACCGGGTGATGTCCCGGGTGAGCCTCGGGCTCCCGGGCCACACCGCAACGTGCAGGTTCTCACCCTGTCCGTAGAGGGAGGTCCGGAGGAGGGGGATCCAGTTCTCCCAGCAGTTGAGACCCCCCACCGTAAACGGTCCGACGGGGAAGACCCGAAGGCCGTGTCCATCTCCGGTGCCCCAGCTCAATCGTTCCTCATACGTCGGCATGACCTTCCGGTGCACGTTCAGGATCGCGCCTTCGGAGTCGATGGAAACCAAAGAGCAGTAACCGGTGTGCCCTCCCCGGTCCCGGGGTCGCTCGAAACAGCCGATCATCACCTGGATGCCGTGCTCCCTTGCCCGGTCGCTGACCAGGTCCAGATGACCGGCATCCAGGTCGACGGCCTGATCCAGATAATGGGCGTGGATCTGCTTCTGGACCTTGGAGTCGAACTCCGCGCCCCCGGTGTGGCCCAGCCAATGGGGGTAGCCCGGCACGAGGGTTTCTCCGAAGGCGACCAATTGGGCGCCCTCACCGGCAGCCTGGTCGATCCAGGTGGCGACCTTCTCCACAGTTCCCTTGCGGTCGAGCCATACCGGTGAGATCTGTGCAAGGGCGACGGTCAAGGTGCCTGAAGACATCGTCTCTCCTGTTGGTGAACGGTCTTCCCTAGCCTTCCCACGGGGGAGGATCGGAGACCAGAATACTGAAGCCATCGAAGGAGTACTCCCGCGCCCCATCGGTGAGTACAAACGGAACCGTCTCTTCCCGCATGTCCGCGAAGGCCTCGTGGAAACGTCCCAGGTAGGCGCTTTCCAGGAGAGGTTCGTTGTGGGCGGGAAGGATGAAATCCACCTCCGGTGCGAGGGCGGCGAGGCGGGCGGCGGTGCTCTCGTAGGCTTCGAAATCGGATCCACGAAGGTGGGCATAGAGAGATGCCGGGTAGAAGGTATCTCCGACAAAGAGCAAGCGGGCTTCCCGGTCCAGGAGACAGAGCGCATCAGGGGCGTGTCCTGGGGTTAGGACGACCTCGAGTACACGACCTCCGAGGTCGATGGTGTCGGAGTCCCCAACGATCGAGCTGACGGTATAGGACTCGAGGGCGTAGTCGTCCGCGGAAAACTCGTCGGGGAGCGGTTTCCATATCCAGCCCTCGCCAACGAACTCAGCCACCTGATCGTGGGGCCGGCCATTTGCGTTGGCCCGGGAGAACTCACTCTCGATTCCGTAGATCTTCTCGAACTGGTGGTTCCCGCCGACGTGGTCGTAGTGGGTGTGTGAGTTCAGGACGACCGTTTCCAGATTCGTGAGCTCGGAGGCCAAGCGTCTCATATCACCGATGCCGAGCCCGGTGTCGAAGAGCAGCGCCCTTTCCGAACCGAGGATGAGGTATGAGATGACCTCCTCGAACTGTCCCGGCTCGTAGATGGCGAAGACAGCCGGGGCGACCTCGTAGACTTCGAACCATGGTTGGCTCTGCTCCACGGTCTCGAACTTCGACCAGGCCGGCCGGGGAAGGGCGTCGTACCAGTTGTCCTTTCCTTCACCCCGCCCCTGAACCCGTTCGTTGGAGGTTTTGGGGACCTCCTGGTCAGCTTCCGGTTGGCAACCAAAGAGGAAGAGGACTGCCAAAAGCCCCCATCGGAGCCCCGCTAAATGTCTTTTCGATCGCTTTCGTGAGCTACTCGCCATGGGCTTCACTTCCTCGAGTTTGTTCAGATGCCGTGAGGCGCCTCAGGACGGCTTCCAGCGCTTCGATCCAGTCTTCAGGCCGAATCAGGTTCCACCCGGGCGGCCATGCTCTTCTCCTGGTGTTCGAGGGCCTTTTGCCCGGGGTTCGAGGAGGCTATCTCCTTCATCAGGCTGAAGCAACCGAACCGCGGACGGCACTTCCGCCCTCCGCCCTTCGACCCTGAGGCCCAAACCATGGGTTCCACAGGCTCCGTCCTGCTCCCCCTCGCCATCGCCCTTCCCATCCGGTCCCGCAGCGACCAGGAAGCAGATCTGGTCCTGATGAACGGGGCCGTATACACCGTGGAAGAGGCGCAACCCTGGGCCAGGGGTCTCGCGGTCAAGGGGAACTCCATTCTCGCCGTCTTCGATGAGGACTCGGGGCCGAGACCTTCATCGGACCGAACACTCGGGTCGTCCCACCCCACGAAAGACGGCCGGCCCGGGGATCGTTCGGACCGGCCGAAAACTCTGCACAGGTAGGGTCATAGCCCTCCCTTCCTTGGGGTCACCGAAGGGTCAAGATCCCCGCTTCCACTCCTGCGTCCAGCGTTTGCACCACCTGCTCGAGGCTCACCGTGCCGTAGTACCAGGCGCCATGAGTCCGGGCTTCCGCCATGACTTGTTTGAAGATGTCCAGGTAGGAGGTCCGCCCGTCCACGTGGCCCCACACCGAGAAGGTCATGAGCCCGTGGAGGCCCGTCTGCGGGCGGGGCCGGTCAGCCAGATAGCGGGCTACATCTTCGATATTGGCGGGCGTCTTGGCGGCGGCGGCCCGTTCTGCGTCCGTCAGGGCGATCCGGGGCGGTGATTCGCCTGCCAGGTTCCGGTAGAAGGTGGCGAGGGCCTCCTGTTGTGCCTCTGCCAGGGCCGGTACCGCTTGCACCGCGTCCTGCACGGCGTGCTGGGCCGGGGCATCTCCCCCTACAAAGTCATCGATACTTGCCAGCGCCCTCTGCTCCCGAGCCATCCCGGCTTCCA
>CBDUAX010000483.1:0-4110 GCA_965365235.1 uncultured bacterium | reverse complement strand
AGGGTACGTCCGCCTCTCCCTGGGGATCGAGGATGAGGTTGATCTAAGGCATGACTTCCAGGCGGCCCTGGAGACCGTCAGAGGTGCAGGCGGCCCGAAGGTGTGACTCCATTCCCCCGGTTCCTTCCTGAGGGACTCGGGCGGGGGTACCGGGCCACGATGGCCGGAAGGGGGGCGGGCGGACCAGCCCCGGAACCAAGGAAACCCCAGGAGGAGTGTCGCTCTCCCGGGGTTTCCACATGCTCAGACCCTTTCGGGTTCTCTTCTCTCTTGGGCCCTTTGGATCCTGCCGGCTACACAGGGTTCCAAAACCATCAAGCCGGTGACTCGGCGGCCTACTCCTCGTCCATAAACGAGTAAGGATAGCTGGTCGGTGGGGCGAAGTTCTCCTTTACGCTCCGGGCCGAGACCCAGCGCAGAAGGTTCATCTTCGAACCGGCCTTGTCGTTGGTCCCACTGGCCCGGGCACCACCGAAAGGTTGTTGCCCCACCACAGCCCCGGTGGGTTTGTCATTGATGTAGAAGTTCCCTGCTGAGAAACGGAGGGCTTGAATCGCCTCTCGGGTTGCAGCTCGATCCTCCGAGAATACGGCACCGGTCAGGGCATACTCACCCGTACCGTCCACCAATTCCAGCGTTTCCTGCCATTCTGCGTCAGGAAAGATGAAAACCGTCACTACGGGGCCGAAGATCTCCTCGCACATCGTCTCGATGTCCGGCTTTTTCGCCAGGATGATTGTGGGGCGAATGAAGTAGCCCTTCGAGTCGTCGCACTCGCCACCGGCGATCACCTCCGCATCGTCCGATTTGCGGGCCCGTTCGATGTACCCACAAATCTTGTCGAACGATGCCCGGTCGATCACGGCGCCCATGAAGTTCCTGAAATCCCGGGGGTCACCCATGGTGAGGGCATCGGTCTCTTTCACCAGATCGTCGCCCATCTTTTCCCAGATGCTCTCGGGCAGATAGATCCGAGAGGCTGCGCTGCACTTCTGACCCTGATACTCGAAGGCCCCTCGCAGGATAGCCGTCGTGACCGCCTCGGGGTTGGCTGACGGGTGGGCGATGATGAAGTCTTTCCCTCCGGTCTCACCAACCAGGCGAGGGTAACCTTTGTACTTGTTGATGTTCTCACCCACAGCCGTCCACATGCTCTGGAACACGGGCGTCGAGCCGGTGAAGTGGACCCCTGCGAAATAGGGGTCGGAAAAGAGGTGGTCGGTGATGGCGGCTGAATTCCCCATGATGAAGTTGATCACACCGCCTGGCACACCGGCTTCCTCGAAGAGCTTCTGGAGGTAGTAGCTCGAGAGGAGGGAGGTCCGTGCTGGCTTCCAGAGGACCGTATTTCCCATGAGTGCCGGGGCGGTGGGGAGGTTGCCCGCGATGGAGGTGAAGTTGAATGGCGTGATGGCGTAGATGAACCCTTCAAGGGGTCGGTACTCGGCCCAGTTCCAGAGGCCTTTCGATGAGATGGGCTGCTCTTCGTAGAGCTCTTGAGCGAAGTGGGCGTTGAACCGGAAGAAATCGATGAGTTCAGCGGCGCTGTCGATCTCGGCCTGATGAACCGTCTTGCTCTGACCCAGCATGGTGGCGGCGTTCACCGTATCTCGCCACTTGGTCGCCAGGAGTTCAGCAGCCCTCAGGAAAACCGCGACACGGTCTTCCCACGGCCAGGCTGCCCAATCCTTGTGCGCCTCCCGGGAGGCGTCCACAGCCTTCTGAATCTCCTCCGGTCCGGCCTTGTGATACGTCGCAAGGACATGCCCATGGTCGTGGGGCATCACCACCTGTGCGGTATCCCCCGTTCGAATCTCTTCACCACCGATGATCAGGGGAATGTCCACTACCTCCTGGGCCATTTGATCCAGCCTCTTCTTCAAAGACTGTTTCTCCGGGCTACCGGGGGCGAATTCAAGAACAGGTTCGTTATAGGGGTGGGGAACGCGAAGCTTTCCGCTCATGGGTAGTCTCTTCTAAAGTTGGCGGGTCTCCAAAAGTTGACTTCCTTTCCCCGGGACCCGGCAAGACCCAGGAAAGAAGACCCGTAAAATACATGAAGAACCCGGCGAGGCAAAAGCGCCCCGCCGGGTGGTGTTCCCGGACCTTCGGCCCCGGATGGCTGGTGCTCAGCCCATCCAGGATCTGGCCTTGGATATGCGTTCTTTGAGCTTGGAGCCCCGGGCCTTCGACTCCGGCCGGTAGCTGTAGTAGTACTGGAGATAGTAGCTCTCCTCCGGCGTGGAGGTGGCCACCTCGTTCAGTACCGCTCCGAAAACTCGGACGCCGATTCGCCGAAGTTGGTCTACCGCCCGCTCGGCTGCCTTCTGTTCCGTCTCCCCCGATCGAAGGACCACTACCACCCCGTCGGAGTGGGCTCCCAAAACCGAGGAGTCCGTGACAGCCAGGACCGGCGGCGAGTCGAGGATGACGTGGGAGTATTTCCCCTCAAGCGCCTCCAGGAGGCGTTCCATGGCCTTGGAGTTCAGCAACTCCGAAGGATTGGGAGGGAAGGGGCCCGAAGGGAGAAAGTCCAGGTTGGGGAGGACACTGGGCCGAACCGCTTCTCGGGGCTCGGCGTCTCCCACCAGGAGATTGGTCAGCCCCGGTTCACGCAGGACATCCAGCGCTTTGTGGACCGATGGGCGCCTGAGGTCTGCGTCCAGCAAGAGGACCCTCTGACCCTGCTGGGCCAGCATGACGGCGAAGTTCAGAGCCGTGGTGGACTTCCCCTCGTTGGGGCCCGGCGAGGTGAACAGTACGGTTCGGATCGGTTCATCTTCAGTGCTCATGAACATGAGGTTCATACGCAGGTTCCTGTAGGCCTCTGCGGCCGGATCCAGGGGGTCCAGCGCAACCACCAGGGGTGCCCCACCAGACCCGTCCCCTCCTGCCTCCTGTGTCTCCGCCACCCTTCGGAGCCGGGGGATGATACCGAGAACGGGGATCCCCAGGAATGACTCGACGTCGGCCGTGGTCCGGACGGTGCGGTCCAGGTATTCGAGGAAAAAGGCCGCACCGGTTCCCAAAATGAGGCCCAGGAGGGCCCCCAGGATGATGTTCATACGACCCCTGGGGTCGATCTCCCGGGCGCCCACCGGCGGATCGAGGATGTCGACGTATGGCTCTGCCGCTGCCTCCATGATCCTTGCTTGGTAGAGCTGCGACAGGAGGTATTCGTATGTGACCTGATCCGTCTCTTGGTCCAGTTCCAGAGTCTGGAGTTGGTTTTCCAGTTGAGGAAACGCTCGCTGGCGCTCCCGAAGCTCGTCCTGTTGAGTGCGTAGTCCCAGTAGGCGGGTCTCCACGACTCTCAAGCTCGCTTGGAGAGCCTCCAGGAGGTCCGACTCTCGCTCCAACACCCGGCTCCGGATTGCCTGGGCAGATGGGTGATCAGCGGTCAACCGCCGCTCTCTCAGTAAAGCCTGGAGTTCATTCTGATCTTCCTGGATCCCCTCGATGATCTCAGCAATTTGCGGGTTCACACGGTCCGGAAGGCTGGCTTCCATCTCGACGAGATCCATCTGGCTCACCCCAACCCGGGCCATCTCCCTGGCCATTCCCGACAGGACCGATCTCTGGGTCTCCAGCGATTCCTCATCCTGGGTGATGGATTGGGCTTCGTTCACGAGGGCCTGTTCCTGAATGGAAAGGCTGGTAAAGGCTTGGGATTCCTTGAACCTCTGGATGGCTTCCAGGGAGGTTTGCAGTTGCTCGCGTGCCCTGCCCAGTTCCTGTTCGATGAAGTTGACTTCGTTCTTTGCTGCCGTGCTGATCTTGATTTCGCCGTACTCCCTCAGTGCTTCGGCGGCGTGGATCAAGATTAGAGGGGCCATGACCGGATCGTTCGTGATGTAATTGACGTCGATGAGATTGGTGTATTCCCTCGGTACGGCAGAGATCCGGCTCCGCACGCCCTCCACGGCTGCGGAAACGGGTATGATCTCGACACCGTACGTTCGCTCTTCTAGGGGGGGGGGCTGGGGGGGGAAATACCCGCCGGCTTCCCAGAACTTGTAGATCTCCGGCTCGATCGAATGCGGATCGTAGCTCCCACCGTTACTCATGCTTGCTCCAACAGAGAATTTCCGATACCGATCGGACAGATCC
>CBDUAX010000482.1:0-4116 GCA_965365235.1 uncultured bacterium | reverse complement strand
GCTGTTCGGATCCCGGCTGTGGGGGCAGCCGAACTGGATCATGAAGTTGTTGATCACGCGGTGGAAGTGCAGGCCGTCGTAGAAGCCGCTCTTCGCGAGATCGAGGAAGTTCTTGGCGGTGATCGGCATCTGGTCGAGGAAGATCTCGGCCTTGAACGAGCCCATCGAGGTGTCGAAGGTGGCGGTGGGGTTCGCCATGCAGAACATACTCCAGAATTTTGTCTCTGGGGTCATTCTTTTGGCGGAGCGGTCCATTACCGAGTCTGATGTCCTTGAAGTGGATGGGCGGGTCGTGCGAGTGGTGCGGATGGGAACCCGGGCCACGGTGGCACGGACTCGCGATGAGGAAGAGATCATCATCCCGAATTCAAGTCTGGTCCAATCCTCAGTCACCAATTACACACTCGGCGACTCCCTTTACCGCGTTCGGGCAAAGGTGGGCGTCGCCTATGCCACTGACCTCGAGCACGCGACCAAGGTCCTCCTGGAGGCGGGAGCGTCAATCCCCAACCGAGTCTTGGAAAAGGACCCCATCGTCCTGCTTCTTGAGTTCGGCAGCTCCTCCATCGACTTCGAGCTCTCCATATGGGCGGTCGATCCCTGGGCGGCTCGTGTCACCCGATCGGACTTGAACATGGCCATCTGGCGCCACCTCAAAGAAGCCGGGATCACCATCGCTTTCCCGCAGCTGGACGTGCATTTCGACGGAGATCCTCCCGAGATACCCATTCTGACGAGTGGAACCCCGAAGGGGGGACCAAGAAGGGCTCCGGCCAACTGAAGCAGAGCTAACCCGTTCTCCCGGGCCTCAATCTGCCCGGCCTCAACAACCAGGAGATCCCATGGCCAAGCCCCTCGGCCGGATTCGTAGCCGGCTCGTCTCGGGGGTCGCGGTACTAGTGCCCCTGTTCATCACAGTTTTTATCCTCCGGGCCCTGTTCCGATTCACCGCCGGGATTCTTCTCCCGATCCTCGATCCGGCGGTGGATCATTGGCATCCTGCCGCCAGAGGCGCACTTTCCCTGGGGATCCTCTTGTTGATCGTTTTCACTCTGGGTGAACTCACCACCCACCTGGTAGGCCGAAGGATCATCTCCCTGGCGGAGGCCGTGTTACTGCGGGTGCCGCTGGTCAGGGCTATCTACAAAGCGTCCCGGCAGGTGGTCTCAGCGTTTGAACAGAAGGAACGTTCCACCTTCAGATCTGTGGTCCTTGTGGAGTTCCCGCATCCTGGAACAAAATCCATCGGCTTCGTTACCTCCAGCTTCGAGAGATCCGATGGGTCCTCCTGGAGGACGGTGTTCGTACCGACCACTCCCAACCCTACGACCGGGTTCCTGCAGATCCTCCCTGCCTCTGCCGTTGTTCAGACCCCTTTTTCGGTTGAAGAGGCTTTCCAGATGGTGATGTCCCTTGGTGTTCTCAGCCCCGGGAGCTTGAAGGACAACCTTTAGGAGATTGGCCACTCAATTGCCCCGACAGGCTCCTAAGGCTTTTGCTCTGGGGGTGCCTCCGGAGGATCTTCTTGAGTGTCGGAGTTGTCTTCAAAGCTGACGAGGCCAACTCGATGCCCATCCAGGGCATCGACCGTGGCCCGGTAGTCGCCTATCTCCACCGAGTCTCCCTTCCTGGGGGACCGGCCTAGCCTTGCAATCAACCACCCCCCGACGGTGTCGGCCTCTTCCTCGAAATCGACTCTCAGCACGCTGGCTGCTTCAGGGAGCGGCACATTGCCGGCCATGGTCACGGTAGAGGAGGAGGTCTTCTCCACCCGCTCCTTCTTCTCATCGAACTCATCATAGATCGGACCCACGATCTCTTCGATGGCATCCTCGAGGAAGGTCATGCCCACCGCCGTTCCGTGCTCATCAACCACGATCGCACAGTGTGTTTGTATGCGAGCCATGTCGAGAATCAGCCGGGACAACGGTTGGGTATCGGGAACGGTCGGTAGCTCCCGTGCCAGCTTGCCCAGGTCCGGCCTTTCATTATCGAGCAGTTGACTGAGCAGGTCCCGTGCGAGTACCAAACCCCCGAGGTGGTCGAGATCGGGCGCCCCCAGGGGAAACCTCGAGTGACCCGACTCACGGATGATACGGAGGTTCTCTTCGTTGGAGTTGTCGGCGGACAGATAGGCCACCTCCGTCCGGGGCACCATGATGTGGCGAACTTCGAGGTTGGTGAGGCTGAGGATGTTTTCGGTGAACTGCCTCTGCCTGGAGCTGATGCTGCCGGATCGAGCGGATTCAATGAGAATGGAACGCAGCTCGTGGATATCGTAGGCGTTCTGATGTCCCCCGTCGGCAGAAAGGCCCGCGATCCGTGCAAGGGCATTGGAGATGACGTTGATGATCCAGATCAGGGGTTTGAAGATGGTGGCGAACACCTTCAGGGGATAGGCGGTGTTCAATGCGGGCCCCTCGGCCCTATAGATGGCCCACATCTTCGGTGCCTGTTCTCCAACGGTCATATGCAAGAGGGTGATCACGGCCAGCGCGAGGACCAGGGCGACTGGATGCACCCAGGCGCTGGAGGCGGCATCCCATCCTGCTGCCGCTGCGGCTTTGATCAGAATGGAGGCAACGGCCGGCTCGGCCAACCAGCCCAGGATCAGGCTGGCCAGGGTTATCCCGAGCTGGCAGGCTGAGAGATAATGGTCCAGGTGTCTGAGCATCGCGGAAACGGTCTTGGCACGCAGATTCCCTTCTGCCGCAAGTGGTTCGATACGAGCGGCCCGAACCTTGACCAGCGCGAACTCAGCTGCGACGAAAAAACCGTTGAGAAGTACAAATGCGGCCGTCGCGACAAGAAGCCATCCAACGGGAACTGCGTCTGCCAGTGGCGATTCAGCCAACGTTTCCTCCTGAGAAGCCTCTGTTCAGGTTGGAACAGGGGAAAGAGAACGACGGGGAAATGGAAGTACGCCGGCAGGCTGAGAGTTCCTCTCGGGGCCCACTCCGCCCCTTGGGGCCCGTCACCTGGCTCCCGGGTTTCGAGGATTCCTCAGCCGGTTTCGGCTTTTCGATTCCGGTTGGGGGGGCCCACAACCGCGCGTCGGGTCAGAGGGTCGACATATCCACGTTGCCGAAGTTCCGCCCATAGGACTCTCTGTACCCCACCTTCCGTTCAAGGGCCTCGATGACGTAGCGGGAGAAATTCACCTTTGTGAACTTCTGGGCGCTCCCCAGCCCACCTGGGCTGAAGACGTTGATCTCCATGAGCTTGTCACCGACGATGTCGAGTCCGATCAGGAACATGCCGTCCTGGACCAGCTTGGGCCGGACGATCTCGGCCAGATGCAAGGCCTGGTCGTCGACGGTCGCCGCGGCGAGCTTGCCGCCGGCGTGGATATTGGACCGCATATCGCCACCGGTTCGAACCCGCCTGAAGGCGGCGTACTTCCCCTTCACCCGCAACGGCCGGCCATTCATCATGAACAGGCGGGTGTCGCCCTTTTCCGCCTCCTTGAGGTACTCCTGAGCGATCACGAATCCGTCACGGCTCACCGCATCGATCATCTGGTTCAAATTGGGGAGGTCGTCGGGTCGAACCAGGAAAACGCTGGCGCCCCCGGATCCCTGGAGGGGCTTGAGCACAATGGTCCCGACCTCTTTCGCGAAGGCCTTGATCTCTCCGTTGTCCCGGGTGATCACCGTTCGAGGCCGGACCTCCTCAGGAAAGAGCTGCATGTAGATTTTCGACCCGGCCTTTGAAAGGCCGTTGGGGTCGTTGACCACGATGACACCATGGCGCATCGCGAGACGGCCGAACTCCGTGGCGGAGGTAGCTGCCCAAGGCCGGGCGAGGAAATCATCCGAGGGAACGTTGCGAAGCATGAGAACGTCGAGATCGTCGACGGTGATCCTCTCGTTCACGCCCTTCCCGCCTTGAAGGTCCTTGAAGAGGGAGGTGTTTGAACTGTATTTCTTGGCCGGAAAGGTCCGGGCCCGGGCTCGGACGGATTCGTCGGAATCGTAGGCGAGGTCTCCCAGTCCGAAGTAGAACATCTCGTGGCCCTTGTTGATCGCCTCGCAGGCGAGACGCACGGACGTGAACCCCGCCTTCTCGGTCGACACTTCGTTGACGATGAAGCCGATCTTCATTTCTTGGTTCCTT
>CBDUAX010000481.1:0-4119 GCA_965365235.1 uncultured bacterium | reverse complement strand
GATTTCTGGGCGCCGGGGTCGACGCTGAAAGTGAAGGTGGACATCACCGATCCCTTTGCGTTGGGAATGCCCGCCGACGCCCTTGCTCTCTTCCTCGCCGGTGGGCAGGTCTACGAAACCGTCTCAGGGCCGGCGAGTGAAGGGGTCCGCCGGATCGTGACCTATGTCGATAGGAACATCCTCCAGAGCGGATGGCTCCTGGGAGAGGAAGCCATCGCGAACAAGGCTGCCGTGGTTTCGGTGGAACACGGAGAGGGGACCGTCTACCTCATCGGTTTCCGGGCACAACATCGACACCAGACCCACGGCACGTACAAGCTGCTCTTCAATGCCCTTGTTGGAGGACCCCACTGACCCCGAGCTCGGCGGCCCCAAGTGGGGCGTTGGCTCCAGAAGGATCTGAACGGGAATGGCCACTGGCCATTCCCGTTCTCTTTGCTCCCGTCGGGGCGAAGGAGGGAAGGAGGTGGGGCGGGACAAGAGCCTGGTGGATCTTCAGGCGGCATCCACCCTCCCGTGTTTAATGGAAATAAGGCGTTGAGCCCCTACGATCCCATTCTGCTTGGGATCCAAGTCCAGGAACAGCCTGCTCTTTCTTGTCCTCAACGAAGGGGGAGATATCTAGCCAAGTCCTTATATGGGGCGATTTTATGGATTCGAAAAACGAGCCCTTATTACATAGTTTTTAACACCGGTTCCTCTGCCTCGAACCGGTGACCTGCAAGCTGGATTCATGAGGCTCGGAGACGACGTCCGGTGGATGACCTGATCTATTTCGACAACGCGGCAACGAGCTTCCCAAAGCCCGATATCACCCATGACACGGCCCGGGACTTCTACCGGGAGAACGGCGTAAACCCGGGGCGGACCGGTTGTGACATGGCCCTGAGGGCAGAGGAGATGATCCACGGGACCCGGAGCCTCCTCTCGGACTTTTTCAACCCGAGCCTCGCCAGGGCTGGAGAGCCAAAGGACCCGAACCGGCTGGTCTTCACTCTGAATGCCACGATGAGCCTGAACCTCATCATCAACGGTCTGGTGGAAGCGGGTGACCACGTCGTGACGACGGCACTGGAGCACAACTCCGTGATCCGTCCGGTGAACCACCGCGTGAAGGCCGGGGCGGAGGCCACCTATGTGAGCCCGGACCCGGAGGGGTACCTGGATCCCGAGAGCATCCGTAGGGCCATCAAAGGGAATACCACCCTCGTCATCCTGAACCATGGATCGAATGTGAGCGGCGTGGTTCAGGACCTGAAGGCCATCGGGAGGATCTGCAGGGAGGAGGGGGTGCCCCTGGCCCTGGATGCGGCCCAGACAGCCGGAGTTCTCCCCATTGATATGGCTCAGAACAACATCGGCTTCCTGGCCTTCACAGGGCACAAGTGTCTCTTCGGGCCTCCCGGGACCGGGGGAATCTGTGTGGCCGACGACGCCTATATCGAGGGGACGATCTACGGGGGCACCGGGGTCCGGAGCGCCCATCCGTATCATCTCGAGGAGTATCCGTACCGTCTCGAAGCGGGAACGCTCAACATGGCTGGAATCGCTGGCCTGTCAGCCGGTGTGAAGTGGGTAGAGGAGAAGGGAATCGAAAATATCCATCGGCACGAGATGGAGCTCCTGGGGCTCCTCCAAGCTGGTCTTTCCGAGATCAGGGGAGTCACCATCCACGGGACCACATCCCTGGTGAACCGGGTTCCCACCCTCTCCATGAGCGTGGAGAATTACGACGCCGCCGATGTCGGTGCCTTCCTCGACGTGGACCACAACATCCTCACTCGTACGGGCCTGCACTGTGCCCCCCTCCTTCACGAACACTACGGAACGGCCCCCAGGGGAACGGTCCGGTTCTCCATCGGACCGTTCAATACCGCAGACCAGGTCCTCCACGCCGTCAACGCGGTGGAGAAGATCCAGGCCCAACGTCCTGTGGGCGTGAGGGTTAGGGTAGGGGCCGACCTCGACGACAAATACCCGGACAGGCCCTGGGATTGGGACATGAGGGACGGCTGCTGATCCTGGGCGAAGGGATCAACCCTCCTTCAGGATCTCGGCTGGATCCATCCTGCCTGCCTGGGCCGCCGGCACGAAGCTGGCGACTGCGGTGAAGAAAGCCAGGACAACCAGCAGTCCGGCCAGGGTGATCGGATCAAAAGCGGTAACGCCCCACATCAAATGGGCCAGGACCCGGGCCACCAGAATTGAGAGGGCCCCACCCAGGACCAACCCCAGCATTGAGAGACGCACACCGCTCATCCCGGTGGTTCGGATCGCACTCCGCGGCGTCGCACCCAGGGCCATGCGGAGCCCCATTTCCGCCCTCCGCTCCTGGACCTCATGGGCAACGATTCCGTAGAGACCGATCCCAGCCAGAAGGAGCGCAAAGCTAGCTACCACGATGAGGAAGACAGCCTCGAATCTTGACCGGGCGAAGGCCTGGGACATGATGGATTCGAGGGTGGCGACCCTGGCCACAGGGAGTTCCGGGTCCACCCCCTGGATGATTCTGGCCACCCGGGCCCCCAGGTCCTGTCCCGGGTTGGTGGCCCGGATGATCCAGCTGGGGGCGAACCAGACATGAATGCCCCTGAAGAAGCCCCCGGTGGCCTGGGCGGAAGAGAGGTAGAGTGTCGGGGTCTCCCAAACGGGTTGGGAGGTCTGGCCCCAGCCGGCGGCCTGCTTGACGTTGCCGACAACACCCACGATCCCGATGTCTTCACCGCCTCCAAACCCCATCGTGAGGGGCGTCCCGAGAGTGGGCCGACCGTCGAGGTTCGCTTCCACGAACGCCTCGTTGGCGACCGCAACCAGAGGTGCTCCGGTACGGTCTGCCTCCTCCAGGGCCCGGCCCTGAAGGACCGGGATCCCCAGGGTCTCGAAGAACCCCGGGGTGATGTACACCACATTTGTCAGGCGGGGGGATGCGTCGGCGTCATCCCCTGGGAGGCGGAAAGTGAGGTTCAGGGGCCGCTCATAGGGGAGGGTCAGCGCAATAGAGGCGGCCGAAACCTCAGGGATTCGGCGGATCCCACCCAGGGTCTCCCTGAATAGGCGATGAACATTGTCCGCCTCCTGGTAGCGAGCGTCATCCAGGGAGACCTGCATGGTCAGAACACCGGCAGGATCGAAACCCGGATCCAACCCCTCCAGGTGACCGTAGCTCCGTACGAGAAGTCCGGCGGCAAAAAGCAGGGTAGTGACCATGGCCACTTCACCCACCAGGAGCGCTTTTCGAAGAAGATGCCCTCCCCCTCCCCCGATCCGTGACCCCCTCAGCAGGAGCCTTTGGGCCCCCGGTTTCGAGGCGGCCACCACCGGGGCCAGGCCGAAAAGGAATGTCGCAACCGCGGTCAGAGCCAGGGTAGCTACAAGACCCCGCCCGTCAAAGCTTATCTCCTGCCAGGTCCCGAGGTAGGACCGGACCAGGGTCTCCAGGCCCTGGATACCCAGGAAAGCCACCCCCAGGCCGGCAATCCCCCCCAACAGTCCCAGGAGGAGGTTTTCGGTGACCATCTGGCGGACGAGGGCCCCGGACCCGCTTCCCAGGGCCTGTCTGGTCGCCAACTCCCCCCGCCGAGCAAGGGAACGGGCGATCTGAAGACCGGCCAGATTGGCGCACCCCACTACCAACATGAGCCCCACGGCCCCAAAGAGGATCAGTAGGGGGAGGCGGACCCCGGCGGTGAGTGCCTCGTCCAACGGCACCAGTCCCAGTTGCCGCTGGGAGACTCCTTCCCTCGTATCTTCCGGGGGTCGAATCGCCGCAACCCGGGCGTCGGCTTCGGTGAAGCTCATTCCGTCGGGAATGCGAACCAGGATGGCGTAGTTCGTCCCGCTCCCTTCCCCCTGGCTGGAGGGCTGAAGAGGGGTCCAGACGTCTGCCTCGGCGTGGGAGTGGAACCCCTCCGGCAAGATCCCGATGACGGTGTGGGCCTCCCCCTTCAGCCGGATGGTGCTTCCCACAAGATCCGGATTCCCCTGAATGATTTCAACCATGGTCTCACCCAGGTGATCCAAGATAGCCAATATCCGGCGCGTGTTGCGACTGACTGTCGATTTGTTAACGCCAAAAAAGTAACCCAAGGCCACGGTATTCAAAGATAGATGCAGCCACAT
>CBDUAX010000480.1:0-4125 GCA_965365235.1 uncultured bacterium | reverse complement strand
CGCCTGTCTTCAGGGCCCGGATGGCTTCCGGGAGGTCTCCTCCGTGGAGGTCAAGGAGTGCCTGGAAGTCGCCGAGGCGATGGAAATACCTGATCCGGCTGAGGAGGATTGCGTTGTTGAGGGGGGCGTTCAGGAAGTTTCTGACCAGCCGCAGCGTAGGGTTGGCCTCGAGATTTCCTGCTTCTCTTTCCCGAGTGGAAAGAAATAGCTCCTCCCGGGCCTGGATTTTTTCTTCCGTTGTCAGGTCGGACCGGGCGTAGATGGCTTCGAGATCCTCCACGAAGACATTCAAGAACGCGGAAAAGGCCTGGTACTCCTCCCACCGGAGCTTCGCGCTCGGGCAGTTTTCCGGATCAGAGGGTGGCTCGCCTGGGCCGCAGAAGAAGCGAATGGCTCCGACTCGTCCCACGAAGGTGGCGTAGCTCTCGTTGAACCTGATGTGATCCGGAACCCAAAGATGGTTGTGGGAGAGCTCGTGCAGGACCGTTTCCACCAACTCCACATCGTCGTAGCGGAGGAGGGTCGAGAGAAGGGGGTCGGAGAACCAACCCAGAGTGCTGAAGGCGGATGTGGGCCTGAGATAGGTGTCGAATCCTTCCCCCTGAAGCTCTTCTTCTGCCTTCTCCGCAGACCCCCTTGAGGCGTACCCACGGTAGGGGACCCGCCCAACCACCGGAAACCACCAGGTCTTGGACTCGAGACGGTCGGGATAGGCCGCCGAGATAACCCAGGCCAACACTTCATTTTCGACGCGGGTGAAGGTGGTGTAGGAATCCCCGGCGTTCAGACCCATCATGTGGATTGCGAAGGCTCGGGCTTGGCGGGTCAGGAGGAGCTTGTGGCGGGTGACCTCGTCGGTGGCTGGGTCGGCAACCACCTCCGAGATGGGGGTCCTTCCCCACAGGATCTTCGCCTCGGTCCACCCGGCCTTCATCACATAGACGGGGGAACAGCCGGAGCCGCTGAAGATCAGGAGGGTCAGCGGAAAGAGGACCGCCGCCAGAAGCAACGACCGGCGCTTCCGGAGGCGGCCCTTTGCCATCATTTACCTTCCACCGCCGAGGCTTCGGATGAGGGGGATCCCACCCTCGGTGGGCACGTACACCACTGTGCCTTCCGGCATGGCCGTCAGTTGCTGGATGTAGAAGAAGGTCAGGTACTCCGGGGTGAGGCCTTCGGAGATGATCCGCTGGGCCTCAGCAATACCCTTCGCCTCTTCACCCTGCTGTCGCGCCCGCTCCTGAATAATCTCCGTCTGGAAGCGTTCGGCGGCCACCTGCTGCTCCCGCTGGAGCTTTTCCTCGATCGCCTCTCGAACCCTGGGCGGAGCCTGGACGTCCCGGACGAAGACGTCCAGAACCTCGATACGATCGCCGGCCTTGGCCTGGATCTCCCGCTTCATGTCATTGGCGATTTCCCGCCGATTCGGGGAGAAGATGTCGTTGATCGACTTTGTGGCGACGGCGTCCCGAACGCCGTTCCGGACCGCGTTCAGGACGATCCGACTGGTGATCTGGCGTTCCGTCCCGATACGCTGATACAGATCGGGTGCATTGGTGCCATCGATCCGGTAGAGAATGGAAATCTCCAACAGGACATTCAGTTGCTCCGAGGTTTGGGCCTCGATGCTCTCGATGCCACCGTCATTGGGGAAGGCTTGCTCCCGCACGGACATCTTTTCGATGGACGCGAGGGGGTTGATGAAGTGCACGCCCTGCTCCAGGGGGGTGGACTTCACGGCCCCCAGGAAGTGCTGGACACCCACCTCCCCCACATTGATCAGGACGATGGCGTTCATCAGGGCCAGGCCCACGCCAAAAAGCATGACGACATAGGAGAGGAGGCGCGCCATCCCCGCACGGGGACCCAATCCCGGTGCGGCGAGGCGAAGAGCCGCACCCACAGCGATGACCACGATCGCAAAAAAAGCCAAGCCCATCTGTTCCTCCTTTATCTGGTAATGCGGGCACTTTCTTCCCTACGATCCCGGCCCGCTTCTCCTTCTCTTGGGACGCCCTTCAATAACCCTCGCCTGGGGGAAGGGTTTTCTCAAAATCCGGCGCTTCTCGCAGCTCCACAATATCCACATCCGGAACGATCTCCTCCGGGATTCGATCGGCGGCGGAGCGGAGGGCAATGGCCGCGTTGTCCGCCTCGACCTCGAGGGACAGGTACCGTTGCCGCTTCCGGCCATATCGAATGGTCACCTGATATTCCATTTGAACTCGTAGTTGGTTGGAGGAACCCCGACCCCCACTTCCTGTGGGAGAGGTCAAATCAGTCGACCGATCTTCCCTGCAGGAGGGTTATATTCCAGAAGATCAGGATCGTGCCGCTCACCCTCGGCGGGGCCATCAAGCACCCACTTGGGCCCGACAAGGTCCGCGGAAGGATCCGGTCCTTGTTCTACTCCCAGGTTGGGCCCTCGCCAGGGCCGCTCGAGTTCCCACTCCCAGGAAGGAAGCCTTGACGTCGGAAGCCACACGCCCGGATGGAGTGATCATCAGGGAGATTTCTCCCGCCGAGCTGAAGGCACGGCTGGACCAGGGCGACCGTCCTCTGCTGGTGGATGTCCGGGAGCTTTTCGAGCGGAACCTCGTGGATCTTCCACCCGTGGGGCAGATCCATATCCCGGTGAAGGAGATCCCTTTTCGGGGGAGAGACCTGGATCCGGAGGCTGAGACGGTCATGTACTGTCGGTCTGGGCCGAGAAGCGCCTGGGCCACCGAACGGCTCATGGAGATGGGGTTTAAACGAGTCTTCAACCTAAACGGGGGAATCCTGGCCTGGATACGGGAAGTGGATCCCTCCCTGAAGCCATACTGATGCGTCGAATTGTCCTTCTGCTTGCCATGGGCCTCCTCCTCTCTTCCTGTCAGGACCGGGGCGGATCGCCAAACTCCGATGACCCTTCCTTACCGGCACCTGAGCCGGGTCAGTTGGAGGCCGTCTCCGCCCAGACCGAGGGCCAAGGTCAAGAGCCCGAGGCCGTGGGTCCGGAGGCGGGGGACGACCTTTTAGACGAGGTCGGGGCCGATTCGGCTGCCGTCTCCCAGGTAGGTTCGGGAGATGGCCCAGCCTCGGAGCCCGGCTCTTCTCGTTTCCCGAAACCCGAGCACGTCAGGGGGATCTACCTGAATGCATGGACCTCAGGGTCGACAGGCCGACGGGGGCGGCTCATCGATCTGGCGAGGCGGACAGAGCTGAACGCCTTCGTCATCGACATCAAAGACGCCACGGGCTACCTCAGCTATGCCTCGAAGCTTCCTCTCGCCAATGAGGTAGGGGCCACCAACGAGATCCGGATCCGGGACCTCCCGGGGTTGTTGAGCCAGTTGGAGCGAGAGGGAATCTATCCTATCGCCAGGATCGTGGTGGCCAAGGACCCATTGTTGTCTGAGGTGCGGCCGGACCTGGCCATTCAGGATTCGGCTGGCGGTGCCTGGCTGGACCAAAAGGCGGTGAAGTGGCTGAACTTCCACAACCCTGAGGTCTGGGAATACCACCTGGACATCGCCCGGGAAGTGGCCGAAGCCGGTTTCCCTGAAATCCAATGGGACTATGTGCGATTTCCCGATGCCCCGGAGGATATCCTCGGTCGCGCTGTTTTCCCCGGGAGCGACGGGCGCACTCGGGCCGATGCCGTCCGGGAGTTTTTGGGATACACCCGGGACGCCCTCGGGGCCATGGGGGTCAGGGTGACAGCCGATGTCTTCGGGGTCACTACTTCCTACCGGACGGACGTGGGGATCGGCCAACTGTGGGAATCGTTCATCGATCGGGTCGATGTAGCCCTCCCCATGGTCTATCCCTCTCACTATTTCACGCGGAGCTATGGGTTCGAGAACCCCAACGCATACCCGTATGAGATTGTCCGTCGGGCCTTGCGAGATGCCCTGCGGCGGTCTTCCCAGGTCGAGGGCGCCGGGGCGACCCGGCCCTGGCTCCAGGATTTCAGCCTGGGAGAGCCTCTCTACGGTTCTCCCGAAGTTCGGGCTCAGATCCAGGCTACCTATGACGCCGGAATCTCGGAGTGGATTCTCTGGAACCCCGGGAGCCGGTATACGGAGGCTGCGCTGATGCCTGCCGGCGGGCTGCCGTCCTGGCTGGAACCGGTCATGCGGG
>CBDUAX010000479.1:0-4125 GCA_965365235.1 uncultured bacterium | reverse complement strand
GAAGCCGGTGCCGATGGATTGGGCGGAATTGACGTCTCGGTGGGGGGCCGGCCACTGGATCCCGAACCCACCCTTCAACTCCTTGGGTCCTTTCTCCAGAGCGGCGCCACTCCCGGCTCTGAGTACGGCCCTCTGGAGAAGGCTGGGATTCGGGATCTGAAATCCAGCTTCGCCATGGAGACCAGAGGGTACTCCGTCCACTCTGCCGCCGCCGACCTGGAGGTGGAAATCCTCCAGGGAGCCTATGGGGAAACGTCTCTGGACGGGGGCAGTCTTCACGCGTCCTGGGATGGCGGGGATGGGACATTCGAGTTCGACCAACCCCTGGGCGCCGGCCGCGTGACTGCCACGGGTCAGATAGCGTGGGCGGGAGAGGAAGGGGTGGGTGACGAGAGTAGCCGGAGGCCGGGGCCATCACTCCCTGACGCCAACCTTCTCGTCCAGCTCCGGGAGCAGGAGTTTCGAGGGGTCCTCGTGGATAGTGCAGTGGCCCGGATCGGGTTGGAAACCGGGGCCCTTTCCGCCACGGCCGAGGCATGGGAGGGCACCGGAGGCCAGGCTTGGGCCACCGCCCAGGGGAGACCCTTCGACGCCGAGCCATTCCTGACTCTCGACAGCCTGGGCTTCTCGGGGATCGACCTGGCTCCGATAGCGGGAATCCCCTCTCAGCTCCATGGCCTCGCTCGGGCCCAAATGGAAGGCTTCGATCCTCGAACCGGAAACATATCGTTGGATCTCCGCCTCTCCCCCTCCCATGTGGGGGATACACCAGTGGATTCTGGAGAGGTGATCGTCTCGTTGTCTGGCGGTGACCTACGGGTTTCCGGGCGACTCTCCTCCCCTTCCGGGACCATCAACCTGCAAGGAGACGTTTCCCCCTTCGCGGAGAGCCCGGAATTTCGGATGAACCGGGGGCAGGTCAGGGAGCTGAATCTTGGCCCGTTCCTGGGTCGAACGGGCCTCCAATCCAACCTGAACCTGGACCTGGACCTTCATGGATCCGGAAGCTCACTGGGGGAGCTGGAGACCCTTGGCACTTTGGTGTTCCTACCCTCCACCCTGAACCAGGGCGATATCCAGGGTGGATCTCTCGAATTGGATATGGGGGAGGGAGAGGGAACGGTTCGGGGTCAGCTCCTCACAGGGGGGGGTGACATTGTTCTCCAGGCCCTCGTATCGATGTCGGAAGGGGTGGACGAGGTCAGCTTCGAAGGTGACCTGGACATCCCCGAGCTCGGAGCCTTCCTGGCCCGTCCGGACGGGGAGATCGGGGCACTTGGGAGGGTAGCCCTGACCTGGAGGGAAGAGAGTGGTCTGGCGTTCACATCCGATCTCGGGGGTCGGATCGGGGAGGCGGCCATCGACACCCTTTCCCTCTCCGGATCTCTCAGAGCATCCACTCTCGAGCTGGACACGATCCGCCTGAGATCAGACCTCCTCAGAGCCGATGGAGGGGGACGATTGGCGCTCAGGGGATCCGGTGGGGAAACGGGTGAGGAGACCGGTAGGGAGCCCATGGAGTCGGATCTGAGTCTGACCACCGCCATCCACGATCTCTCCCCCCTGGCACCATTGGTCGGCCTGGAGGAGCTGGAAGCCCGATCCGGACGGGGCGACGTCCATATCACCGGATCGGCCGGAGCCCCCTCCCTGGTGGCCTCGATGGCCCTCGGTTCGTGGCTGGTGAACGGAATTTCGGGAGACAGCGCCTGGGTCAGGGGCGGCTACGATCCAACCCAGGCTGCCCTCGAGATGTGGGTCCAAGCACCGGGCAATCGGGGATCCATCGATTTGGCCCTTCGGGCAAATCCTGGGGCGGAGGAGAAGCGGGGTACTCTAGACCGGCTAGATGTCCACGCCACAGACGCAAAGTGGACTCTGGAGACCCAGGTTCCCTTCTCCTGGCACAGGGGCGTCCAGATCGACGGTCTGGTGTTGGCGTCCGACCGGGGTCGGATGTCGGTGGACGGGAAGATCGATCCTCGGGGCACCCAGGATCTCACCCTGAGCCTGGAGAATGCTACTCTTTCCGGCGTGGCGAAGCTCCTGGGAATGGAGGAGCTGGACCTCCTGGCCAATGGACGGGTGGCCCTTTCCGGGCCGGCCGCGTCGCCCGTGGCTGAGGGGGACTTGAGGGTGGAGGTAGGGGTTCCCGAGGGCGGCTCGGCGTCGGCGAATGCCCGCTTCTCCCTTTCCGATGGCCGGCTTGTTCTGGACGTCCGGGCTATCGACCCAGCCGGTGGAGAGTTGACTCTCGACGGAGAGGTCCCCCTGGCCTTCAGCCTCGCTCCGAAGGACGACACCTCGGCCTCAACGGCCGGAGAACCCTTCGTTCAGCCCCTCTCCCGGGAGGACCTCGTGGACCTCACCCTGACGGGTCGGGCCTTCGATATCTCCTGGATGCGGGCATTTGCACCAACAGGCACCCTGGCGGCGCTGGAGGGGGTCTTGAACGCCGACGCCAGGGCTAGGGGCCCCATGGAAGAGGTGGAGGTCGCCGGACAGGTCGGCCTGAGAGACGGTCTGATCCATGTCTCTGCCCTGGGTACTACCTACCGGGAGATCAGCCTCTCAGCCGAACTTCAGGACCAGGCAATTCGCATCGAGCAGGCACGGATCTCCGCTGGGTCCGGGACCGCCGAGATGGAGGGCTTCGTGACTCTGAAGGGTCTCTTGCCCGAGGAGATCGACCTGGCGGCTAGGGTCGACCGCTTCCTGGCGGTGAATACTCCCACGGTCAGCGGGATGCTCACGGGGGAAGTCTCTCTTCGAGGGTCCCTCATGGAGCCGCGACTGGCCGGGGAACTCAATCTGGAAGGCTCGGGGGTTGGGCTGGACGGCCTCTCATCGGGAAATGCCGTCCAGGAGGTGGAACTTACCGAAGAGGACTACCAGATGTTGGAGGACTATTTCGGGTACCGGGTCCCTGAGGAGGAGGGTCCACCGTCAGACGTTCTTGAAGGACTTGGCCTGGACCTTCTTCTGACTTTCGACCGGGACGTTTGGGTTCGTCGTTCCAAAGAACCCCGCATCTCTTTGGAGATTCGGGGGAACGTGGATCTGGAGAAGGAACCGGGGGGAGAACTCTCGGTGACAGGGACGATCGAAACGCTGCCCGAACGCAGCTTCTTCAGGCAGTTCGGGAGACGTTTTGCCGTCCAGCAGGGTGAGTTGATTCTCACCGGGGATCCGTCCCAATTCGTCCTCAGCATGAATGCCCAGTGGGAGGTTCCCTCCCACTCCAACCCGGATGAGGCGGAGGTGGTAGTCCTCCTGGGGGTGAGCGGAGACGGGGAGTCCCTGGAGCTGACCCTGAGTTCAGATCCTGAGATGGATGAAGCGGACATCGTCTCGTATCTCGCCACAGGGAAACCTCAGAGTGCCCTGGGATCGTCGGATGCCGACGCGGTTGGTTTGGGAACGTCCATGGCCATGGGGGCCGTGGCTGGTGTTCTGGAGGGTTTGGCCAGCGATGCGGTGGAGTTGGACGTAGTGGAGATTCGGGCCGATCCCGTATTGGGTACAACCCTCATCGCCGGCCGCTACGTGTCGCCGGACCTTTACCTGGGATTCCGACAACCGGTGATCCCCGGTGAGGACCGTGAGGGAGACCAAACACAGAGACCGGATTTCGAGTTGGAGTATCGGTGGTTCCGATGGCTTACCGTCAACGTCCAGGGCGGGGCGAGCGACCTGAGGTTGTTCCTGAAGGCACGCCATGCCTACTAGCCGACCTCGTGGGCTGGTGACCGAACTGGTCTCCGCTGTCCCTGTGATGGTGGCGCTGAGCCTCTTCAACTCCCCGGCAATGGGCCAGGTGCCGGCGTTCCTGCTGGATGAAGCAACCGAAGTCCGGTCCATCCGGTTCCGGTTCCTGGAGTCTGAGACCTTTTCACCCTCTCGCCTTCTTCGACAGATCGGCTTGACCGAACGGGGGAAGAGCTACGGTCTGAGGAAGGCGTTGGATTTCCTTCCCTTGGTCTCTGAACCGGGTCCTCACCCCTTCGACCCACTCAGCCTACAGAGAGACGTGGCCAGGTTGCGGGGCTTCTATCGAGAATCGGGGTTCCCGGAGGCCCACATTCGTTACGAGGTAGTCCTGGATCAGGACCGAAACCTTGTCGA
>CBDUAX010000478.1:0-4126 GCA_965365235.1 uncultured bacterium | reverse complement strand
CCCCCGCCAGAAGGATACTCTGGTCCGCGGCGTGGGTGACATCGCCAACGGTTGCGATCTCCGTGGGCACGTAGGCGAAGGTCCCTTCGACCGCGACCAAACCAAAGCTGAGACCCACCCGGCCTCCGACCGCGAAGGAGGTCTCATTCGACTGAACCAGGTCGTTGACCGTTGAAGCGCCCAGGGTCCCGCTCCGGGCCGGGCCGAGATCTGAAAGGAACACAGCCGCGCCGACGAAGGGGGAGATCTCGAAATCGGGGCCCTGGGCCGCGGCTCTTTCGCTGGGAAACAGAAAAAAACCGAGGCACACTGCGACCGAAAGGACTCGCATAAGAATCTCCTTGAGAAATGGGGAAGACCGGGGTTTGACGCAGGAAAACCGCGAGCCCGGGCCAGCCAACCCGGGAGCATGGACTGAGGTTTTCTTGTGGGGTATTTCCGATCCGGCGGCCGAAGATACCCGGAGTTCATTGCCGATGCAACGGCTTCTTTCGACGGGAATCGGCTTGCTCGGGGGTTGTCGATTCCGTTTCCAATGAATAAACTTTCTTTGTCCCGCCTAAATTAGCGGTGCTCCCAAGACATACCTACTGGAGGAACCTCATGTTCCGGACCGGACCACGTTCCGTTCTTTCCCTTTTCTATCTTGCCGCCCTCTTTCTCGCCCTCCAGGGGTGCGACGATGGGACCGGGCCGGGGCAAGAGGCTGTGACCACCCAACCCGTTGCACAGGATCTTTCCAACATCCGGGCAGGAGTGATCACCGGGGATGAGATTCAGGACAATACCCTGTCCCTCTCAGAGGTGATCGCCTGCATCATGACCAACCGGGCCGCTACAGGCCTCTGTGGTGACTTGCTGGGGGCAACCGCCAACGCCGAGGCAGCTGTGCCAACTCTCGGCCTCGAAAGCGGAGGGTGGGACGCACCCCCGGCCAATGGCGAGGTCCTGAACCTGATCCCTCCTTTGGGCCCGCCGATCCAGGCGGCGACCTTCTCGAGTCTCCTTTCCGGACCTCTACTGGCTTCCCCTCCCTTCGAGACGACCTGTGTTTGGGACCCTACCCGGTTCACCAGCGGTTTTTGGAGGGGTGACGCCACCGATCCCTTCGGGCCGGTGCCGGAACGGACCGTTCGTTTTGAGCTCAACCTCTCTTCTGGCGGGATCCCCGTGGAACCCCTGGTTCCTCTAGGGAATTACGCCGATGTCTGGATTGGAAAGCAGCAAACCGAAGACAACTCCATCGACGTCCGGGTCTACACCGACCCAAGTGTCTTCCCGGTGATCAACTTTCCGCTGGAGGGCACGTCCATCGAGGGTCAGGTCCTCAACCTCTTCTCCAATGGAGGATCCATTGACAACGGGGTGGATGTCCTGAGTTTCGGCCTCACCAATACCAACACCTCCCTTCAGGTTGACGCTTCAGTTCGGGACTACGTCATCACGGAAACCACACAAGGCGATTTCAGCGGCGTGCGGGCGACGACTCTCCTGGTGGAGAAATCCGGAGACCCAACTCGATCGGTTCTCTATTCTTTCGAGTGGAGTTTTGCTCCCAGCTTGAACTTCCCCATCAACTCGGGCACCGTCACCGTGGACGGCCATTCCGTCGCCACCATCTCAGGTTCGGAGGGTGCGCCCATCTTCACCCTCACGGACGATAGCCGCCTGGATCCAGGTGAGCGCTTCGATCTGACCTCGATCTGGATCGATGCGAGGGGTTTCCGAAATCGGGTGCTGGACCTGTACACCATGGCCCATTGTATCGGAGCCGACCGGGAAGATGAGTGTTCGGTCATGACGACCCGCCTCGGAGGGGTTTCTTAGGGATCTGGTATCGAATGGAGGCCGTCCGGGGTGAAAATCCCTGGGCGGCCTCTTACCCACCTCCCTCCCCTGGTCCGGTCCCTTCCCTTCCCTATTTGATGCGGTTCGACTGAATCGTTCCCGTTGAAACACCCCTGCGGGAAGCCCGTGGGCTCCGTACCTTCACCAACAATCCACTTCCCCACCCCAAGCCAGGTTCGTTCCATGTTCAGCAATCGACCGTTCTTTCCGTCCTCCGTGCTCCTGACTGTGCTGGCCGTCTGCGCAGCCGTATCCCCCTCCCCTATGCCGGCCCAGGATGTAACCATGGACCCGGCGTTCCTGGAAGCCTACAGCTGGCGAAATCTCGGTCCGGACCGGGGTGGTCGATCCATCGCCGTGAGCGGCGTGGTTGGGCGTCCCCAGGAGGCCTACTTCGGCGCCGTGGGGGGAGGCCTGTGGAAGACCACCGATGGTGGAGAGAACTGGATTCCCGTCACCGACTTCAAGATCACTTCGGCTTCCGTGGGAGCGGTGGCGGTGAGCGAGACCAACCCGGAGCTGGTCTTCATTGGGATGGGCGAGTCCTGCATCCGGGGAAACATCATCCCTGGCGACGGCATCTACCGAAGCCGTGACGGAGGCGAGAGCTGGGAGCACATCGGCTTCCGGGAGGTGGACGCCATCTCCAAGATCCGGATTCATCCCACGAACCCGAACATCGTGTACGCAGCGGTGTTCGGCATGTACGGCGCAGACAGCCAGGAACGTGGGGTTTTCAAGAGCACCGACGGCGGAGACAGCTGGAGGAAGGTGCTGTACCGGGATGCCAAGACCGGGGCCGTGGACATCGTCATCGATCGGAACAGCCCAAACGTCCTCTACGCATCCATGTGGCAGGCCTTCCGGAAGGAATACACCATGGCTTCCGGGGGGCCCGGGAGCGGGATGTTCAAAAGCACCGACGGCGGTGAGAACTGGACGGAGATCACCCGGAATCCAGGTATGCCTCAGGAAGGGTTGGTGGGGCGCATCGGATTGGCGGTGTCCAGCGCCAACTCCGATCGTTTATATGCCCTTTTCGAAAACGACGACGGGGGACTCTTCCGGTCTGACGACGGGGGCTCGACCTGGGAGTTGGCCAACGCCGAAAGACGGATCCGGCAGCGGGCCTTCTACTACACCCACGTCTTCGCCGACCACCAGGACGAGGACGTGGTCTACGTCCAGAACACCTCCCTTTTCCGCTCCACCGACGGTGGGGAGACGTACGAGGTCATCAACAACGGGACCCACGGAGACTTCCACGACTTCTGGATCGATCCCGAGGATCCCTCCCATTTGGTGGTGGGGAACGACGGCGGCGGCGCGGTGAGCTTCGACACGGGGGAAAGTTGGACCGACCAGGAGTTTTCCACGGCCCAGTTCTACCGGGTCGCCACCACGGCCCATATCCCATTCCACGTCTGCGGATCCCAGCAAGACAACAGCACCCTCTGTCTTCCCTCCGACTGGAACGCCGGTCGGGCCAGCGCAAGGGGAGGTGAAGCCAGGAGTATCACTGAGGGATCCATGAATGTGGCCTACCGAGCAGGCGGTGGTGAGCCAGGGTACATCGCACCGGATCCAAAGAACCTGAACCTCTTCTTCTCCGGCACCAACAACGGCCGCTACATCGACAAGTTCAATCGCTCCACCGGAATATCCAGGGAGGTGAACCCCTTCCCCTGGTTCTACTCCGGAGAGCCCGCCGCCGAGATGGTGGAACGCTGGCAGTGGACCTTCCCCATCGTCTTTTCTCCCCTGGATCGCGACGCCCTCTACGTCTCCTCCAACCGCCTCTGGCGGAGCATGGACCGGGGGAACAGCTGGGAGGTCCTCAGCCCCGACCTCACCCGGGCCGACCCCACCACCCTGGGGCACTCCGGCGGCCCCATCACCGGGGACATGAATGGCCCCGAGGTCTACGCCACCATCTTCACGGTGGCGCCCGGGAAAGTCGACGCCCAGGTCATCTGGACCGGCTCAGACGACGGCCTCGTCCATGTCACTCGTGATGGAGGAGCCAGTTGGACCAACGTCACCCCTCCCGATATGCCGGACTTCGGCCGGGTCAGCCTCATCGATGCCTCGGCCTTCGATGCAGGCCGGGCTTATATGGCGGTGAAGCTTCCTCTCCTGAACGACAAGTCCCCCTACATCTGGAAGACGGAAAACTTCGGTGAGAGCTGGACCAGAATCGTTCACGGGATTAAAGACGGCGCCTTCGTACACACCGTTCGGGAGGATCCGACGCGTCGGGGCCTCCTCTACGCCGGCA
>CBDUAX010000477.1:0-4147 GCA_965365235.1 uncultured bacterium | reverse complement strand
TCAGTGTGTTCTCAGGGAGACAATACCCTTTTCACCCGGAGGGTGAGACCATCTCACTCCCCGGGCCTCCCCTCCGGCTCTGAACCCCGCCCATTTGCCCTGAGGGGATTCCACGGCGGATCTACGAGTCCATCGGTTTCTTGACCAAGGCGAAGAGAATGACCCCCCCCGACCGATTGTTCATCGACGAATCCCGACGTTATCTCTCTGGAGAATATCTCCCGAAGATCAGGCGTTCCCTCGAAGGTCTGGCGGCAGAAGACATCTGGTGGCGACCGAATGAGAACTGCAACAGCATCGGAAACCTGATCCTCCATCTTGCCGGAAATGTTCGACAGTGGATCAAAGCCGGGGTGGGCGGCGCGCTTGATGTGCGAGAGCGCCAAGAGGAATTCGATGCCGAGGGGGGTCTGACTGCCGGGGAGTTGGTGGACCTGCTGGAGGGAGCGCTTCAGGAAGTCGATGCGGTTCTGGCAGATCTTCCACTGGAAAGGCTCGAAGAACCCCTGGAGATTCAGGGGCTTCGGGTAACGGTCTTCGGGGCCGTGTATCATGCCGTCGAGCACTTTTCCATGCATACCGGTCAGATCCTCTACCTGGCCAAACTCCGATCAGGGAAGGATCTGGGCTTCTATGAGGTCTCCGAGGGCCGGGTGAAGATGATGTGGTAGCCTCACTCTGTACCTGGGCGGTCCCATGGGCATCCCCATGGGGTTCCACCCCCTGAGACCCAATGGGTAAGAGAACCTCCGAGGAGGGTTTCCATGTTTCGGATCTCGTTGCTGTCGTCCCTGTTTTTTGTCTCCGGCCTCTTCCCCCTGTCCGTTCTGGAAGGACAGGGGGGAGCGGCTACGGTTGGGGCCTTCCTCGGCGACCTGACCTGGCCCGAAGCTGAGGCACAGTTGGCCCAGGCACCCCTGGTGGTTCTTCCCGTGGGAGCTGGGGCAAAGGAACATGGCCCCCACCTGCCCATGAACGCTGACGCTGCAGTGCTCGAATATCTCTGCCGTATTGCGGTTGATTCCCTCCCCGTCGTCGTAGCTCCACCGATTCTCCACGGGTGGTTCCCCGCTTTTCGGGCCTTCCCGGGAACGGAGGTGGCTGATCCGGCGGCATTCGAAGCCTATGTGATGGAGGTGGCCCGGTCCCTGGTGAAAAACGGCGCCCAACGCCTGGTGATCTTGAACACCGGAATTCGCCTTGCTACCGGATTGCCGCTGGGTGTCGTGGCTCGGGAGATCCGGGTTCAGACCGGGACCCCCACTCTGCTCCTGTCCTGGGACGACCTCGAGCCACCCGAGATGGAGGAGATCGCGGAGCAGGAGTACGGTGGCCACGCCGACGAGCTCGAAACCTCCATACACCTCGTGCTCCAGCCGGAGAAGGTCCATATGGACCGGGCGGCGAAGGGACTTCCCCGGGAGGGCCCCCCACCGGGACCGGGGTACCGCCCTGGTTTCCTGGCCAGGGATCCGGGAGACCCTGGATATGCCCCCACCGGGGTGTTTGGTGATCCCACCCTCGCGACTGCCGAGAAGGGCCGACGAGTACTCGCCCTTCTCTCCAGAGAGTGGATGACGGCCCTCAGGAGCTTTGCCAAGGCACCGTTGCCTTCCAGTGGATGAGGCCGGGTTAAGGGCTCGGAGATTCGTCCGATACTCGGAGTAGGAAGGAGGAGAGAGACTCCTCCTCGAGCTTCGAATCGGTGATCCCATGGCCAAGTCAAACCATGCCCCGCCTCTGGAAATTCCCAAGGAACTCCTTGCGGGATGGCAGAACGCTGCGGACATCATGGTGGAGGTCATGCAGGCCCCTATCGGCCTGATTACCCGGGTTCGAGAGGGCAATCTGGAGGTTCTACTGGCCAGCAGGAGTCGTGGAAACCCCTTCGCAGCCGGGGAAGAGGTCAGGCTTCTCGGTTCCGGGTCGTACTGTGAGGCGGTGGTCCGGACTCGGGGACTCCTCCGCGTCACCAATGCCCGGAAGTCCGCGGCCTGGCGGAATGCTCCCCCTGCCCAAGATGGCCTGCACGCCTACATGGGCCTCCCCCTTTTCCTTCCGGGTGGGCACACCTTCGGGACCATCAACATCATCGACCGGAAACCCCATGCATGGGGGGCCACCGACGAGAGCCTTCTGTTCCGGTTCAAAGACCTGGTGGAAACCCAACTCTCCTTACTGGTCCATGATCGGGAGCAGAGAGAACGGGCCAGGTTGCTGGCCTCCTACCAGGACGAGTTGAAACAGCTCAGGGAAGTCTTCCCCATCTGTCCAAGCTGCCGGAATATCCGGAACGATGCAGGCTATTGGGAGGCCGTCGAGGAGTATTTCCTCTCCCATGCCATGAAGGATCTGGGACAGGGCCTCTGCCCGGATTGTGCGGAGGACCCATGGGGCGAGCCTCTACTGGATCCGGAGCCCTTGCCTCTGCCGCTGGGACTGGGGTCCGGAGCCCTGGCAAAAGCCTGAGAAAGGACCGGAGGCCGGGGAGCTGAATTGCTTCCCCGATCCCCCAGTCACCCCACGTTCAATAGGCGTCTGGATCCAATTCTACCTTTCCCGACATCTGCCGGTACATGAAGTATGTGTACAGCGTCACCAGGATCATTCCCGGGATCCACCAGTAGAGTGCCACGGCCATGGCGTAGGGCGGTCCCGAGGCATTCTGGATCGTCAGGGAAGCCCCGACGTCGGGGGTGGCCGGAAGGACCATGGGATAAAGGCCGAAGACGACGCTCACAAGCATGAAGGCCAGGAAAACCGCTGATCCCAGGAAGGCCTCCAACTCCCTTTCCCGCTCCGAAAACCATCTGCTGCTGAGGATTCCTGCCAGCGCCAGAAGAGGGAACAGGTAGGAGAGGGGGTTCCCGTTGATCCTCTCCGAAACCTGGGGTTGGATCCTGAAGGTCAGGATCGTGACAACCGTCACGGCCAGCAGGAGCAACGGCCAAAGGAGCCCAGCGGCTCGCTTGGCCCGGTCTCGAATCGCGCCGTCTGTCTTCAGGATCAACCACATGGCACCGTGATAGGTCAGGGCCAGGAAGCTCGCGACCCCCACTGTCACCGTATACCAGTCCAAGATCCCGAGCTCATCCCCGGAAATCCCGAAAGAAGTCCAGAGGGGCGTGAAGAAGTACCCATCCTCACCCAGGGGAACCCCCCGAACCACATTCCCGAGGGCGGCGCCCAGGAATACGGTCAGTAGCAAGCTGGAGAAGGAAAACACCACGTCCCAGAGCGGTCGCCAGACGGGGCTCTCGAGATGACTTCTGAACTCGATGGAGATGGCCCGAAGGATCAGGAGCCAAAGCACCATCATCAGAGGCAGGTAGAAACCACTGAACGCCGAGGCGTAGAGTTTGGGGAAGGCAAGGACCAGAGCCCCACCCCCCGCCAGGAGCCATACTTCGTTCCCGTCCCAGACGGGGCCGATGCTCTGAAGTACGGTCCTGCGCTCTCGATCAGACCGGGCTACGTAGAGATGAAGCACGCCCGTTCCAAGGTCGAATCCATCCAGGACCACATAAACGGCCATCATCAAGGCCACGATGTAGAACCAGAGGGTCGTCATGATTTTCTCCCCCCGTGGGTGTCTGAGGGGTTCGGTCCGATTCCACCCACTCTGACCGTCTGCGTTGCTGCCTCGGCATGGTCACCGGGACCGTGTCCGATTTCCCGCACCACGAGAAAGAGGAAGAGGATTCCCAGCAGGGCGTAGATCCCCATGAAGCCCAGGAGGCTGAACAGGGTGTTCCCGGAAGAGACGGTGGCCGAAAAACCGTCCTCCGTTCGGAGCACGCCATAGACCAGCCAGGGTTGGCGCCCGAGCTCGGCCGTCATCCACCCCGTGGTGTTCGCGATGAAGGGAAAGGGAGTCGAGAGCATCAGCACCCAGAGCATGGCCCGGGAATCGTAGAGCTTTCGCCTCCAGAGGAGGTATCCAGCCAAGAGCATGGCTCCAATGAAAAGGGTCCCGAGCCCCACCATGATGTGGTAGGCGTAGTAGTGGAGGGGGACATTGTCGGGCCACTCGTCCCGGGGAATGTCCTTCAGCCCGACGACCTCGGCCTTGAAGCGACGGTGAGTCAGGAAGCTCAGGATCGTCGGGACCTCGATGGGATGGTCGAGTCGGAGTTTTTCCATGTCT
>CBDUAX010000476.1:0-4155 GCA_965365235.1 uncultured bacterium | reverse complement strand
GATGGGGCCCGGGGGCGGATATGCTCCTTGGAGGAGAGCGGAGCCGTGGGGCCGGGTGGGTTGGGCCGGTTCTGCCACCGCAGAGTCGTCATGTGAATTCGGCGGGAGCGGGTGTGTCTTGGGTGGCCGAAGAATCGATACCTGAGTGAGCCTTCCAGGACAAATCAAACAGATCGGGAAAAAGAGTGGGAACCCTGAACGTTGACGGTGTCCTTAATTCCCGCTAGAATTTTTGGTCAACTCCTGTTCGGAGTGCACGACAATTGATGAGGGCGGGGGTCTCGTTCTTGGAGGCCCCCGCCCTCTCTCGATTGTGGCCCATCTGGCCACAGGAAGCGCGACTGATTCGCGCGATCAACAGCAGGTCGGAAAGTACGTATCATGCGGCTCCCGACTCGCATTACCGAGGAGCGCAACAATGCGTACCAGCGGAACTGTAAAGTGGTTCAACGATCAAAAGGGCTTTGGATTCATCACGCCCGCGGACGGAAGCCAGGATTGCTTCGTCCATCACAGCGCAATCCAGGTCGAGGGTTTCAAGACCCTGGCCGAGGGAGGTCAGGTTGAGTTCGATATCGTAAGCGGGACCAAGGGTCCGGCGGCTGAGAACGTCGTCCCGGCCTAACCGGTCCACGACCTGATCCATCACTGAGGCCGCCCCGACTCTCGGGGCGGCCTCAGTCATTTTTCGGTGGGGGGATGACGCGTTCACGCTCGCGCGGCGGTAACCCACTTCAGGGAGGGACAATGGCTTCTCAGAACACTTCGCGTGTGCGTGGGAATTCAGTGCGCATCGAATCGATCACTCATCCAGGCTTTCACGCCGATCCGGACTACGTCCCTCGGGTGGGGGAAGTGGTCCAAACCACAGAGGGCGTGGCTGAGGTAATCCGGGTGCTTACCCGAGTAACCAGAGGTCGTCTGCTGGAGTTGCGTCTGGAGGAGCGGCCCAAGCCACCCTTCTTCGCGGCATCACACAATGTCCTCGTCAAAGAGGACGTGGGCTGAGGGCAGGTTTATGCTTTCGTTGGGTGGTGAGTAGGGTCGGGCCAATGTCGGTCTTCTGGAATGGCCACGTCGGTTGTGTGGGCCGTAGGACGGGGTGAAGGCATGCCTAACAATACAGGGTTCTTCCTGTCCCTGGTGAGCCGACCTTCCCATAAAACACCGGGTGCGGGGTTCACATGGGGGGACCGCTTGCCGCCGAATGGTTGTGGACTCAGACTTCCCCGGCCCAGAAAGCCATTTGGACGGTAAGGCACCCTGACCCTGAACGGAGAGCGAAATGCCTCGGCTCCTCACCCTTCTCGTGCTTCTCACCGGTTGTGTCCATGTATCGAAGACGGTCCTGATGGACCGCTCTGGTTCTCCGGTACCGAAGGATTCCGTATATGTGTACTTGGCAAATGACACCATCCCAAACAGTTGTGAACGGGTGGCCATTCTGCATGCCTCAGGAGAGCAAGACTGGACCGACGAAGGTGACATGATCGACGAGCTTCGGTCCGAAGCAGGGAAGCTCGGTGCGAATGCGTTGCACATTCTGACGATGGAAGATGCAAGCACCGGAGAACAGGTTGTGGCTGCCCTTCTGGACACCGAAGCAGACCGAGATGCAGAGGCACTGGCGTTGTGGTGCCCGGGTCAATCATAGATCAAGTCGAAGGAACCCTTCCCAAAGGCCGAACACTGGATTGGTGCTGGTGCCCAGGGGCGGCGACAGAGCAGGCCTCGAAACGCGGGTTTGTCCGGTCCCTCGGTAGCCGACATCCGCCCGAAAAGGTCGCCGCCTTCGCTCACGTTGTTCGCTCCGAAGAGGGCGGAACGAGACGCGGGGCACTCCCTTCCCTGCCCCTCCCGTGACCGTACTCACTCCGGGCTGACGGCCTCTCGGAGCCAATGGACAGTGACCTCCAGGGCACTTCGTTCAGGCACCAACCACGATCTTGGGAACTCGAGCGTGGATATTGAAGCTCTCATACCGGCTGCGTCCGGTGATGCGGGCCAGGTCCTGTGGACGGAGGCCGTCCTCGGGCCCAATGAGCGTCACCTCGTCCAAGCGTTGGATGCCGTGATTCTTGCCCAGGTCGGCGTAGCAGTGGCTGGAGTTGATGTCGGACACCAACGGATACGTCTCCCCATTGATCAGCGCGACGGCTTCACCCGCCCCTCCCCGATACACATATCCGTCCGTGCGGCCGCCGCTGATAATGGCTACATCGGTGTCCCGCTCGGGAACGAATCCTCTGTCGTAGCCCAGGGTCTCACCTACGGTGAGCTCCACGATGCGGATCACCTTTGTCTTCATGCGGAACACCACGCGCACGGGACCCGCAACGGCATCGTCGTCGGCGCTGGCCGGGATCCCATAGATCAGGTTGCCGGGGCGGATCATGTCGAACATGCCGTCAGGTTGGTTGATGATGGCGTCGGATGCGGCCGCATGCATGGGGCCGAGCTCCACCCCTTTTGAAGCCATGGCCACGCCGAATTCCTTGAAGATCCGTATCTGTTCCCTGTCGAAGTCGTGGTCCTGGGTCAGCTCCGTCATCGTACCGGTGATCTCGACTGCCGAGCTCTCGGCCAACTGGGTAACCCACCCCTCAGCCTCACGAACATCCATTCCGAGTCGGTGGAAACCCGTATCGATGTAGGGGTGGACCTTGATCGCTCTCCCTGTCTTCTCCGCCATCGCTGCCAATCGCTGAGGGGCATCATGCGTGTATACGGCCAGGGTGATATCGCGATCGGCCAGCTCCCTTTCAGCGGAGGCCATGAAATCGCCCATGAGGAGAATCGGTTTCCTGACTCCACTGTCCCGGAGTTCAATGGCTTCATCTACGGTGACGACCGCGAAGAGAGCGACCTGGGGCTCGGGATCCAGGAGAGGTCCCACGACCCTGTGATCCAGGCCATAGCCGTGGCACTTCAACACCGCGACGATGGGCTTCTGGCTCCATCCGGCCAGGAACTCCAGATTGTTGCGGAACGCCGCTGGATCAAGCTCGATCCAGGGGTCCAACCGGTCCGGAGCGATTTGTCCGACGGGGCCGCCGAATGGTACCCCTCCCACTGTCGCCTCGCGTTCCGGAAGGGTCTCGCCACTACAGGTAACCGAGCCTAGCGCTGTCGCCGAAACCGCACCCGTGGCCGCTATGAATCTCCGTCTTGAAAGCGTCATCGCCCCAGTCTCTTCTGGTGAACTTGTCAGGACCCCTTCCACGCCCGCCTCGACATACTGGTCCTCCATCGTACAATATCGACATCAAGCGGCTGGGAGTAGGAGACCCAAACCCGCTTCCCGGAGCCACGAGATCTTGGTCGGGCGGCAATCTTCCAGCTCCGTTGGAGCGGACTCCCCAACCGGCCGGATGCAGGTAGAGCCAGCGGCGAGAGACGGGAGAGCGAAATGGAGTTGGCTGACCGGAAGGTGGCGCAGGCTCTTCGTTGGATTTGCGAGGTTTTTTCCCGTGCGGAAGCCCAGTACCAAGCCGTGGGCGGACTCGCCGCGCGGGCGTATGGGGCAACTCGTCGCCTGGTGGACCTTGACTTCTATGTCGAAGGCGAGGACCTGCCTCGAATTTTGAGTTGTGTGGGAGACTCATATGTCTGGGGACCAGAGCACTTCAGAGACGAGAACTGGGACCTGACGTTCGCCAAGCTCAAAAGGAACGGAGTACCCATTGAGATAGCCGTGGCTGAGGGAGCCAGATACTTCAGCCCGGGCTTGGGAGAGTGGCTAGCTCAGGATGTTGAATTCGAGGACTCAGAGCGGCGTGTGGTCCTCGGAGTGGAGGTACGCGTGATGCCCAAACGCCAGCTCATCGCATACAAGCGGGCCCTGAATCGACGGGTCGATAGAACAGACCTCGAAGAGATCTCGGACGAGGATCCCTTCCCGGGTGGAAGTACTCCTTGGACTGGGCGTTCTGAAGAGTCATGAGACTTCCGCGGATGGGAGTGTGAGCCTGATGACTGGAGATCGTTCTATCCCGCACCCTTCGATGTTTTCGTTCGGGGCCGGATCCGGACCACGGTGCGGTGCAAAATCTTCCGTGGGACCCACGGCGGTACCCATGGGCCTCCCTCGAGCTTGAAAGGAGGCCGACCATGGCCTCGGAGAGTGTCTACCGGCAGCTTCAAGAGCACATCGAC
>CBDUAX010000475.1:0-4159 GCA_965365235.1 uncultured bacterium | reverse complement strand
CTCCGTCTCGGATCAACCCGAATTTCTCCCGGGCCAGCCGCTCCAGTGTGACCGGATCGTTCTCAAGGGAATCCACCCATGCCCTCAGGGAATCCACCGTCTTGTTGAGGGACGCCAACTCACTTTTCTGGTTTTCGATCTCGGCCCGGGCCCGCCGAAGCTCCAGCAGGGAGTACTCCCCCCCGAAAACCGCATAGTAGACCGCTAGCCCCAGCAGGGCCGGCAAAAGGAACCGCTTTATTCTGCCCATAGGTTCTTCCCCGGGTATCGAGCGGTGTCGCCCAATGCTTCTTGAATCCGAAGAAGCTGGTTGTACTTGGCAACCCGATCGGTCCTGCTCGCGCTTCCAGTCTTGATCTGACCCACACCCGTGGCCACAGCCAGGTCGGCGATGAATGTGTCTTCCGTCTCTCCGGACCGGTGGGAGATCACAGAGTTGTAGTCGGCTTCCCCGGCCATCCGAATGGCCTGAAGGGTTTCGGTAAGGGTCCCGATCTGGTTCACCTTGATCAGGATCGCATTCCCCACGCCTTCCTTGATCCCGCGTTCCAGGCGCGTGGGATTGGTGACGAAGATATCGTCCCCCACGATCTGGACCTTGTCCCCTACTGCATCGGTCAGGGCCCTCCATCCATCCCAATCGTTCTCATCCAAGGCATCCTCCACCGACCTGATGGGGTACTTGGTCAGCCACTCAGACCAGAACTGGACCATCCCGGCACTGTCGAACCGCTCCCCAGTGGACCAGCGGAATTCGTACTCCCCCTCCTCCGAGTAGTACTCGCTGGCGGCAGCGTCGATGGCCAGGACCATATCCTCACCGGGGCGATAGCCTGCCCGCTCGACGGCTGTGAGTACGACCTCGACGGCCTCGTCGTTGCTTGCCAGGTCAGGCGCGAATCCCCCTTCATCCCCCACTGCGGTGTTCTTACCCTGCTCGGAAAGGACTTTCTTCAGGTTGTGGAAGACCTCTGCACCCATGCGGAGGCCCTCAGAGAAGGACTCGGCGCCTACGGGCATAACCATAAACTCCTGAATGTCCACGTTGTTCGGAGCGTGGGACCCCCCGTTCAGGATGTTCATCATGGGCACCGGGAGGAGATTCGCCTCCGGGCCCCCTAGGTACTTATAGAGGGGCATCTTGGTTTCCTCGGCCGCGGCCCTGGCCGCCGCCATGGACACGGAAAGGATGGCGTTTGCGCCCAAGCGACCCTTGTTCGGGGTGCCGTCCAGTTCGATGAGGGTTCGGTCGATATCCAATTGCTCCCTTGCCTCGAAGCCGCGCATCGTCTCCCGGATCTCTCCGTTCACATGACCGATGGCTTTCTGCACTCCTTTCCCCAGGTACCGCTTTGGATCCTTGTCCCGAAGCTCAACAGCCTCGTGTTCCCCCGTGGAAGCCCCGCTGGGTACCGCTGCACGACCTCGGGTGCCGGTTTCCAGGATCACTTCCGTTTCGACCGTTGGGTTCCCTCTGGAGTCCAGGATCTCTCGTCCCCGAATGTCTACGATGGCTGACACGGTGTCTTCCTCGCTGAGTAGCTCTCGAATGGCCTCGGGCTCGATAGCCCAAAAGCTCTTGTCTCCTGCCCCCCTGGCGGCGCCCCAAGTCCCGAAGCCCCCTCTCTTGTAGGGTTGGCCCGGCTTGGGCTCACTGAAGCAAGGGGGGCCCTTCCGTCCTCTCCTCCGTCTCACCCTTGAGGGCGTGAACGGCCTTCCAGGAGGCCTTCATGAGTCGGTTCCGGTCTCGGATCGTCGACCCCTCCGTGGGGATGGGAGTCCCGATCCTGACCGTGATTTCACCGGAACTGATCCGGTTGCTCCCCTTCCGCATGATCTCTCGACTACCCAGAACGGCAACCGGCACCAGCGGGACCTGACCTTGAACGGCAAGGACGAAGGCCCCCTTTTTGAACCGCTTCAGACGGCCGTCAGGGGACCGGGTACCCTCGGGGAAAAGAACCATGGTCAGCCCATCCTCGTGGACCTCTCGCCACGCCTGGTCCAGGGCGTCGATGGCAGCCTCTTTGTTTCCCCGATCCACGGAGACATGCCCGCACCCTCTCCAGGCCCGTCCAAAAACCGGTATCTCCGCCAACTCCTTTTTTGCGACGAACCGATATCGCACAGGGAGAACGGCGGCCAGGGTGAAAACATCAAACCAGGACTGGTGATTGGAGACCACGATCTGCGGGGCATCGGTGCGAAGGTTTTCCAATCCTTCCATTTTGACCTTGATTCCGGCAACCCTCAGGATCGTCCGGCCCCAACCTCGGGCGGCCCAGTCACAGCACAGGTGAAGGTTGCGAGGCCATAGATACGCCCTCAGGACCGTAATTCCGGCGAAAAAAAAGGTCGCTGAGATTCCCGCGAAGAACACCCATGCCGTTCGTATCACCCGCCTCCGCCCCCCTTGAAATGACTGAAACCTCCGAGGCCCTGTAAGTCGGTACCGGTATCACCCTCCACCCTGACACCCTCCCCTTCTTCCACGCGGCCCACGAGGGAAAGTGGGATCCCGAACGTTCCTTCGAAGGATCGGCGAAGAGGAGCAAGGGCGCCGGGGGCCGCGGTAAGGCACAACTCATAGTCCTCCCCACCGTACAGAGCATAGTGGCGAGCCTCCTCACCATCCCCATGTCGGGCGACGAGAGCCGGAGAAAAGGGTAGTGCTTCGGGAACCAGAATCAAGGCCACACGGGATGCTGCCGCCAGGTGGCCTGCGTCACCGGCCAGCCCATCGGAGATGTCGATACCAGCGTGTAGGGTGGTTCGCTCGGCCAACCAGAGGGCCTCCCGGATTCTCGGAGTGGGCCTAGAAAAGGCCCGCTTCAGGCCAACATCAGGTTCCTCACCCTGGCGCCAGGCAGACACCGCCGCACTGCTGCCACCCAGCCACCCGGTAACCCAGACTTCGTCTCCGGGAAGGCTACCGGATCGGAGGAGAGGCTCGGGACTTCGGCCAAGGGCCACCAGATCCAACACAACCGGTCCGGGGGACCTGGCGAGGTCTCCTCCCAGGATAGGCACACCCATCTCTTCGGCGGCATCAGCGACCCCCGCATTCAGGGCCTCTGCCGTTTCGGCCGCCTGTCCGGACTCTACAGCCAACGAAGCAAGGATCCCGAGAGGATCCGCTGCCATCGCTGCCAGGTCCGAGAGAGCCGCTACCGTGGCCCGAAACCCGGCTTCCTCCAGAGAGATCCAATCGCGGCGGAAATGGACATCCTCCACCGTGAGATCCACGCTCACCACCAGTCCGCCCTCCAGGACCGCGCAGTCGTCCCCGGGACCCACCAGGATCGAAGACGGAAGGGGTCTGTGCGAACCGACTAGCTTCCGAATGAGGTCGAATTCCCCACCAGGACCGAGGGGAACCTTCACCGGGCTCGGTCCTGGTCAAAAAGCACGAAGGGGAAATCCAGGTCGGTGAAACCCTCCCCCCCCTCAGCAATGGCTTCCGGGAGGAACTCCACCACATCCTCCGGTGTGAGGGATGGGCCCAACTCGGCTCGTACCGCCGCTCGACCAGAGGTGTGAAGGCCCAGACCTGCCGCTTCAAGGGGATCAGACCCTTGGGCCAAGAACCCGGCGATGGCGCCGGAAAGCACATCTCCCATCCCGGCGGCGGCAAGATCCGAAGAGCCTACGGTGTCCACCAGAAGGTTACCGACGGGGGAAGCCACCACAGATGGGGCCCCTTTCAGGAGGACCGTACACCCCGATTCAGCGGCCAAACGCAGGGCAAGCCCCGGCCGGTCGGAAGTGACCGAATCAGGGGGGAGCCCAGTCAATCGAGCCATCTCACCTGGATGTGGGCTGAGGACCACCTCCCTGCCCCCCCCCAACTCCCTGAGGGTGGGCGCATAGCCCCCAGCAATCAGATTCAGGGCATCGGCATCCAGAAGAAGGGGAAGGGACCCGGACAGGCCCAAAACCCGGTTCAGGATCTCCGCCCCTTCTCCCTGTGTGCCCATCCCCGGCCCTACGCCCAGGGCTCGGGATGCAACCACAGCGTCGGAGAGAGCTGCCTCATCTGATGCGTCCACATAGACAGCTTCCGGGACCGCCTGCTGGAGGATGGCACGGTTCTCCGGAGGAGATGCGACCCTGAGGAATCCGACACCAGATCGGAGAGCGGCTCGGGCGGCCAGGATCG
>CBDUAX010000474.1:0-4162 GCA_965365235.1 uncultured bacterium | reverse complement strand
CCGCCAAGGCCACTGCGAAGATCGAGAGCTCCCCAGCGCCCGGGAGGTGGAACAACCCGAGGTAGGCCGAGGCGTCAAAACGCCCGATGAGGTAGGCGAAGATCCCGAAGGTGGCAGCGGCAATGGCCGTGAGACCCGCGGCAAGACCATCCAGGCCGTCGGTGAGGTTCACCGTGTTCGACGTGCCGGAAACCACGATGCTGACGAAGACCACGTAGGCCGGAGCCCAGAAAATCGCCACGTAGTCGGCGAAGAAAGGCACCTGGGTCCATGTCGGCGGTACCGGCCAGAAAGGCCTCAGGACCAGGAAGAGGCCCAAACCCAGCCCGAAGATCAGCTGTCCGGCCATCTTATACCGGGCCACCAGGCCACGGGATTTCCCCTGGACCACCTTCAGGTAGTCGTCCAGGAAACCCAGGAGCCCCATCCAAACCAGGGCCAGGAGGGCCAGCCCTGTATACCAGTTCGTGAGATCGGCCCAAAGGAAGGTGGAGAGGCCAGCCGACATGATGATCAGGGTCCCGCCCATGGTGGGGGTGCCCGCCTTCTTCATATGGGTTTCGGGACCCACCTTCCGGACCACCTGACCCACTTTCAGCCGGGTCAGCCACCGGATTGTCATCGGGCCCAGAACGAACGCCAGGATGAGGGCGGTGATGACGGCTCCAGCGGCCCTGAATGTCAGGTACCGGAACAGGTTGAAAACGATGTGGACGTCGGCGAAGGGGGGGAGAAGATGATAGAGCATCAGGCCTCCCTGCCTGCCGTGAGACGGGTGGGGCCGGAACCGTCTGCACCGTCGGCCCGGCCTCCCGGAGTGCCGCCGTCCGGGGACCCGAACCGGCCCTCCAGGGCTGGAACCAACGATTCCAAGGCCACGCCCCGGGAGCCTTTCAGGAGAACGATCTCGGTCCCACCCAGGCGCTGAAGAAGCACTTCCTCCGCCTCCTTCAACTCGGGCGCCCTGACCAGTTCGGCCCCGCCTGCGGGAGGCGAGACCCACTCGGCGGCTTCGGCGAAGAGCCCCGTCGCCACAACCAGATCGAGAGGACGGGCAAGCGCTTCCTCCAGAAGCTGCCGGTGAAGCAGCCTGGATCCCTCACCCAGTTCCAGCATGCTCCCCAGCACCGCCACCCTGGACCCGAGAACCTGGACCGTCTCCAGGAGATCCAGCGCCGCCCGGAGGCTCTGTGGATTGGCGTTATAACAATCCAGGAGGAGGGTGAGCCCCCCCAGGACCCGGAGTTCGTTCCTCATTCCTTTCGCCCGGACTTTCCCTACTCGCCTGGCGGCGTCTTTCGCAGGAACCCCGAGGGCGAAAGCCGTAGCCAGTGCGAGGAGGGCGTTCTGGACCGAGTGGCGCCCTGGCATCGCCAGACGGACCGGCTCCCCCATCCAGCGGAACTGGTAGCATCCACGCTGGGTCACCTCGGCTTCGGCGGGGCGAAAGGTCGGGTCGGCTTCCCCGGTCCACCCCACGACCCGGAGATCCTCCACCAGAGATCGGGCCTTCTGAGGGAGGGTCGGAGGATCGTCTCCTACCACCCCTACCCTTCCTCCGGTCAGGCCCCTGAGAAGGTCCAGCTTCTCATCAAGGACCCCGTCCAGGGATCCCAACTTCTCCAGATGGGTTTCGCTCACCGTCGTGATCACACCCACTTCAGGCTCCGCGATATCCACGAGGGCCTGGATCTCCCCAGGCTCGTTGGTCCCCATCTCCAGGACCAGCAGCTGGGCATCGCTCGGTGCATCCAGGAGGGTCAGCGGAAGTCCGATTCGGTTGTTCAGGTTCCGGGGGGTGGCGTGGACCCGGAAGCTCCCAGAAAGAGCCCCGGCCAGGAGCTCTTTCGTGGTGGTCTTCCCGGACGAGCCGGTGACACCGATGACCTTGGCCTTCCCTGCCCTCCGTCGGTGTCGGGCCAGCTGGCCGAGCGCGATGAGAGTGTCGGGAACCGGGTAGATAGGGGTGGATTCATCTGCCGGGACCTCTCTGGACACCACGACCCCGACAGCGCCTTTTGCCAGCGCATCCGTGACGAAATCATGCCCGTCGAAGTTCTCTCCTCCAAGGGCGAGAAAGAGGTCTCCGGGCACGACTGAACGGCTGTCGGTCCAGATCCGCTGGAAGGTCTGATCGGTCCGGGCCCGCTGAAGGTTCAGCCCCAGGGCCTCCCTGATCTCCCTGTCGGTCCAGGCGAGGGTCATGACCAGTGCCCCCCCATCTGGGACATGAGTTCCCGGACGATTCCGCCCTCGTCGAAGGGGAGTTTCTCCTTCCCGATGACCTGATAGCTCTCGTGCCCCTTCCCGGCCAAAAGGACCAGGTCCCCTGCCCGAGCCTCCTCCAGGGCGGCCGCAATGGCTTCCCTGCGATCGGTGAACCTTCGGAACTCCACACCGGACATGCCCTCCAGAACCCCGTCGATGATCCGGTCCGGATCCTCGGTCCGAGGGTTGTCGGAGGTCACAAAGGAGAGGTCCGAAGATTCCGCCACCACACGACCCATCTCAGCACGTTTCCCTGGATCTCGATCCCCCCCGGCTCCGAACAGGACCAGAAGGCGGCCTTTCACCAGGGGCCTTAGGGTAGACAGAGCTCCCTGGAGGGCATCGGGGGTGTGGGCAAAGTCGATGAGGACCTGGAAGGGTTCCGCAACGATAACTTCCAGCCGACCGGGAACCTGGGGAGCGTTGGAGAGCTCCTCTGCGATTTCCTGGACACTCAACCCACCTACCCAGGCCAGGCCCGCAGCAGTGAGCGCGTTCTCCACATTGAAGCGCCCCAGGAGCGGAAGTCGCACCTCCTCCTCCTCGTCTCCACATGCCAGTCGGAACCGAGCTCCACTGGAGCCGAGCTCGAGGTCTCTGGCCCGGATGTCGGCGTGTGAATCGATGCCGACGGTGAGGGTTTGGCCGGGAGGAAAAGCAACAGCCGACCACGCCCCCTCGTCCTTGAAGACCACAGCCCAACCCAGAGGCTTCAACAGCTCCAGAAGCCGTGCCTTGGCGGCCCGGTACTCGTCCACGTCGGCGTGATAGTCCAGGTGATCTCGGCCAAGGTTGGTGAAGACCACTACGTCGAAACGGAAACCATCCAGGCGTCGTTGCTGGAGGGCATGGGACGAGGCCTCCAGGACCAAAGCCTTGGAACCGGAATCCAGGAGATCCCTGGTCCAGGCTGAAAGCGTGACCGGCCCTGGCGTGGTGAGACCTTCGGTGCCGGGCCGGACCTCGCCGGAGGGATCCACCAGGCCCAAAGTCCCGATGGCGGCAGTGGCGTCCCGCCCCTGCAGGAGGTGTCGGGCCAGGATCACCGTCGTGGTCTTTCCGTTGGTGCCGGTGACACCGCCCAGGAAGAGACTTTGCCACGGCGAGCCGAACACCTCGTCTGCGGCCAGGGCTCCGGCAAGTCGGCCATTCCGGACCTGGATCTGAGGGACGTCCAGATCTGGAACCATCCGCTCCACCACAGCAGCCACGGCCCCAGCTTCGACGGCCTGGTCCAGGAAGAGGTGGGCATCGTGGTCCACCCCCTCCCAGGCCAGGAAAAGGTCTCCTTCGGTGACCGAACGGGAGTCCTGACTCACACCCGTAACCGAGATATCCAGAGGCCCCCGGGTGTCCAGGATCAACTGGTCGTCCCGGAGGCGCTGGGCCACCGACTGAAGGGACAGGGGAACCCTACTCATTCCGGGCTCCCGCTGAGAGCAATCTGACAGTATCCCCTGGAGCCAGGGGGGTACCCGGGACCGGATCAGTCCCGGAAACCGGCCCCGAGGCTTCCAGCAATACCCGGAAGCCTCGGGCATGAAGCCGGCGGACGGCGAGCCGAGGAGGCATACCGGAGACGTCGGGGACAACGGCGCCCGTCTCCGGTGGGTTGGATGTCCGGGGCGTACGGACAGGAGGGGAAGAAGGCAGGCTTGAAGAGGCGAAGTGAGCCCCCGAAAGAGGATGTGTCCTCGGCTGCCGCCGGGTCAGGGAAGCCAAGGCTTCCCGGTCGATGGGCGCATGGCGGGCGGCGAGCACCGGATCCCGGAGCAGCGCGACCAGCTCAGATACCTGCTCGATGCGCCCCTCGACGGTAAAGACAACAGCGGTCTCGAAGCAGGTGGGCTCCCTCCACGCGTGAGCGTCGGCGGAGGCCAAGCTCGGCGGAATC
>CBDUAX010000473.1:0-4163 GCA_965365235.1 uncultured bacterium | reverse complement strand
GTGAACCGCGTGAGGGCGGTCTCGCGGTTGAGCTTGGCCAGCACGGTGAGGTCGTGCGGGCACCGGTGGGGGAAATCAACGTAGCCCGGGCCATGCAGGCGGAGGGCGCTGTCATAGGTGGGGAGGGGAATGGGGGGATTATCCTGCCAGAGGTCAACTTCACGCGGGATGCCCCTCTGGGTGCGGCCCTGATCCTCCAGCACCTCCTGGATCAGGGGACCGGCCTCCGGGAAGCTGCCGGTCGCTGGCCCTCCTACTCCATTGTGAAACGGAAACTGAGCTTCCCCAGAGAGTACCTTGAGGGTGCCTATGGGGCCCTGCTGGAAGAGTTCTTGGCACCTGACGTCGACGAGTCGGATGGCCTCCGGCTTGCCTGGCCTGAGGATCGGATCTGGGTTCACGTGAGGCCGTCGGGCACGGAGCCCGTGGTCCGCCTCATCGGTGAGGCTCCCAGCGAGGCTGAAGCTGTGGCCCTTCTGACCCGGGTTTCGGAAGTACTTTCGGGTATCGCCTGAACCCCAAAACCCGTTGCCCACCGGCGAACGACAAAAAGAGACGCTGATCTATGTGTGGAATCGTTGGATACCTCGGTCCGAAAGACGCTGTCCCCATTCTCCTCGAGGGCCTGCGACGGTTGGAGTACCGAGGGTATGACTCGGCCGGGGTCTCGGTTCTCAATGGGGGGGGCACCCTTTCCACGGTCAAGCGGCCGGGCAAGATCGCCGCCCTAGAGGAGGCTTTGGCCGGGGACGCTCCTGTGAGTCACTGCGGCATCGCCCACACCCGGTGGGCCACCCATGGTCCTCCCAACGAGCCCAACGCCCATCCCCACGAAAGCATGCAGGGCGATATCGCCCTGGTTCACAACGGGATCATCGAGAATGCGGGGGTCCTGAGGCAGAAGCTGGAGAGCCTCGGTTACGACTTTACCAGTGAGACCGACACAGAGGTGGTGGTCCACCTCATTGATGAGGCGTTCAAAGAGAATGAGATGCTGGAGGATGATGTGGCCGCTGCCCTCCTCCAGATCGTGGGTCCCTACGGGATTGCCGTGGTCAGCAGCAGGGATCCGGACAAGATCGTGGCGGCCCGGAACGGCTCCCCCCTTCTTCTGGGGATCGGACAGAAAGGGAAAGGGGAATACCTGGTCGGGTCAGATGCCACGGCTCTGGTGGCTCACACTCGGGACGTCGTCTACCTGGACGATGGGGATGTCGCCGTCCTGGACCAAGAAGGCTACCGGACCTTCCATCTCCAGCGTGGTTCAGTGGTTCGCCCCATCCATCGGGTGGACTGGGACATGGGGTCCATCGAAAAGAGCGGCTACGAGCATTTCATGCTCAAGGAGATCTTCGAGCAGCCGAGCTCCATTCGAGACGTCACCCGAGGCCGGCTACTCCCGGACGAGGGGGGGGTGAGGCTGGGTGGGATCACCCTTCCGGACCAGGATCTCCTGAAGATCCAAAACATCGTCATCACCGCCTGTGGCACTTCCTGGCACTCGGCCCTCCTTGGGGAGCTCATGCTGGAGGAGATGGCCCGGATTCCCGTGGAAGTGGAGTACGCATCGGAGTTCCGCTACAAAAACCCCATCCTGGACGACCGGACCCTGGTCATCGCCATCAGTCAGTCCGGTGAGACAGCTGACACACTTGCTGCACTGAGGGAGGCCAAACGCCGTGGCTCCCCCACCATGGGCATCGTCAACGCGGTGGGCTCCACCATCGCGAGGGAGACGGACTTCGGGAGCTACCTCCATGCGGGGCCGGAAATCGGTGTCGCCTCGACGAAGGCATTTACCAGTCAAGTCGTGGCCCTGGCCCTGTTCACCCTTTACCTGGGCCGTCGCCGGTCTTTGTCCATCGATGCCGGATCTCGGCTGGTCAGTGCCCTCCAAGAACTCCCGGATCAGGTAGAGGAGGTCCTGGCGCTGAACGCCGAGGCGCTGGTTCTGGCCGAAGAATACTCGGACGTCAACAACTTCCTCTATCTGGGGAGGGGCTACCAATTCCCGGTGGCTCTAGAAGGGGCCCTCAAGCTGAAAGAAGTCAGCTACATCCATGCCGAAGGGTATCCGGCGGCCGAGATGAAGCACGGGCCCATCGCGCTCATCGATGACGACATGCCCGTGGTCGTGTTGGCTCCGTCCGATCCCATCTACCCCAAGGTCATCTCCACCATCGAGGAGGTTAAGGCCAGGAAGGGGAGAGTCATCGCGGTGGCAACCCGGGGAAACGAAGAGATTCGAGAGCTGGTGGATCACGTCATCTACATTCCCGCCACCATCTCTTCGATCCTCCCCGTGCTCTCCACAATCCCCCTCCAACTTCTGGCTTACCACGCGGCCATCATCCGGGGTTGTGACGTCGACCAGCCCAGAAACCTGGCCAAGTCGGTGACCGTGGAGTGACGACTACCCGGCGGCCAGAGTCGATGCTCCTTCGGCTTGAACCGGCCCCCGAGGGGCTGGACCCATGAGGGTGGTCCTCCAGCGAGCCTCCTCTGGGAACGTCACCATCGCCGGTGAGGTGGTGGGAAAGATCGGGCCCGGGCTGGTCCTTTTGGTGGGCTTCACGCACGAAGATGATGAATCGAAACTGACCTGGATGGCGGAGAAGGTTATCGGACTCCGTGTCTTCAACGACGAAAAAGGCAAGATGAACCGGTCTCTGGAGGATGTATCCGGAGACCTTCTGGTAGTGAGCCAGTTCACATTGTATGGGGACACCAGAAAAGGGCGCCGTCCCAGCTTTGTGAAAGCTTCGGTGCCCGATCAGGCGATCCCTCTCTACGAACGCTTCCTCGAACTCCTCCGGGCCAGGGCCCCCGGGCGGGTGGAGAGTGGGGAGTTCGGAGCCATGATGGATGTGGCCTTGGTGAACGACGGCCCGGTGACACTGGTGCTGGAGCGGTGAGGGACGCTCCCGATCTCGTCCTGGCCTCAGCTTCCCCCCGTCGGGCCGACCTCCTCCGCCAACTGGGCCTGACCTTCCGAATCGAACCCTCTCTTATCCCTGAGGACCTCCTGCCGGGTGAGGCCCCCGAAGCCCATGTGGAGCGTCTTTCCCAGGCAAAGGCCAGGGAAGTGTGGGAGCGAAACCGGTCGTGCTTGGTTTTAGCTGGAGACACCGTTGTCGTCCTTGGAGGCCAGGTCCTGGGAAAACCCTCCGATGCCGCTGAAGCACAAGACATGCTCATGGCCCTCTCGGGCAGAACCCACACCGTCGTCAGCGGGTTGGCCCTTTGTTTTCCCGATGGTTCTCTTCACTCTGGATTCGAGCGGACCGGGGTCACCTTCCGGGCTTTCGACGAGGCCACCGCGGCCGCGTATGTCTCCACCGGCGAACCCATGGACAAGGCCGGTGCCTATGGGATCCAGGGGTTGGGGAGCGCCCTGGTAGAGGGGCTGAACGGGGACTACCACACGGTGGTGGGGTTGCCGGTCCCGCTTTTGTTGGAGCTTTTTTCCAAGGGCGGCCTTCACTACGACTTCGGTGGTTTGGTGTACGCTACCCAGGAGAAATCGAGATGAGTGGAATTCCCTCCATACTGGCCATCGACCAGGGGACAACGGGCTCAACCGCCCTGGTCTTCGGAAAGGACGGCCGAGTTCTGGGTCGGGCCTATTCTGAGTTCCCGCAATATTTCCCCCGACCGGGTTGGGTGGAGCACGATGCGGAAGAGATTTGGTCCGTCACCCAGAGTGTATGCTCGGAGGCCCTGGCCAAGGCAGGATCGGCGGCCTCGGTGGAGGGAATCGGGATTACGAACCAGCGTGAGACAATCGTCCTCTGGGACCGGCAGACACTGAAGCCCGTGCACCGGGCCATCGTATGGCAGGACCGAAGGACGGCTTCCATCTGTTCAGAGATGCGGGCGGAAGGCCGTGAGGCAGAGATTCGAGCCCTTTTGAGAACACCTCTTGAGGAGTGGCCTAGACACCAACCTCATGCAGTTGTTGGAGAACTTCTAGACGCCATAGAAGGGCTTCAGCAGCAGCTGCGGGAGGTCCATTCCAGAAACGACGCCTTGGTTGAAGAAATCCGAGCTTTTCAGGCGGAGCTGACTTGGTGACATGACCTTCCGCCATCTAGATAGGGCCTACGTTTTGGTGGACGACGACGGGGAGTTGCGGGGCGTGGTATCCTTCCATGATATCCGGT
>CBDUAX010000472.1:0-4176 GCA_965365235.1 uncultured bacterium | reverse complement strand
GGGGAAACCCGCCCCGAGAGAGAGGAGGGCCCACGGCGTCCAGCCGTAGAAGATCAGACCCACCAGGGGGGTACCCAAACCCATCAAGACGAGAAAGAGGAACTCGAACTTGGTTCCGGACCGGCCCAACCAGACCGCCAAAGTCCGTTTTCCAGCAGCCTCGTCCGTCTCCAGGTCCCTGAGGTTGTTCACCACCAGAATGGCCGTGTTCATGGCTCCCATCCCCACCCCAGCCAGGAGAACTTCCGGCCCGAAGGAGAGGGCCTGGACCCAGAAAGTCCCCCCCACCGCCGCCAATCCGAAGAAGAGAAACACGAATAGGTCGCCCAGCCCATGGTAAGCGAGGGGAAAGGGCCCACCGGTGTAAGCCACCGCGCACACGAGAGAAAGGACTCCGATGAGGAGGATGGGCCACCCACCCACCCACACCAGGTAAACGCCCAGGAGGAGAGCCAGGCCCAGGACCAGATAGGTAGCGGTTCGTACGGTCTTCGGAGGGATCAATCCTGCCTGGGTGACACGGGTGGGACCGACACGGGTCTCGGAGTCTCCCCCCCTTACGAAGTCGTAGTAGTCGTTGGCGAGGTTCGTCCCAATCTGGATGAGCAGCGCACTCACAAGGGCCGCGGCAGCCGGGAGCGGAGAAAACCCACCCCTTCCCACTGCCAGCCCGGTCCCCAGGAGCACCGGGGCGGCCGCCGCAGTGAGCGTCCTGGGACGAGACGCCAGGACCCAGGCCTCCAGCTTCTTCACCCTGGTGTTCCTACCAGGGGAGCCAGGGGTATTTCCGGAAGTCCGGCTTCCGCTTTTCAAGGTAGGCGTTCTTCGCCTCCTGAGCCTGCTCCGTCATGTAAAAGAGGAGGGTCGAGTTCCCGGCCAATTCCTGGATACCGGCCTGGCCGTCGATCCCCGCATTGAACGCCGATTTCAACAGGCGGATGGAAAGGGGACTCTTGTCCAGAATCTCCTGAGCCCACTTCCATCCCTCCGCCTCCAGCTCCTCCACCGGGACGACGGCGTTCACGAGCCCCATCTCCCTTGCTTCTTCTGCGCCATATTGACGACAGAGGAACCAGATCTCCCGGGCCTTCTTCTGACCGACCAGGCTGGCCAGATAGGAGGCCCCGAACCCACCATCGAAACTCCCCACCTTGGGGCCGGTTTGTCCAAATACGGCGTTGTCGGCCGCGATGGTCAGGTCGCAGATCACGTGGAGGACATGCCCGCCCCCGATGGCATACCCGGCTACCAAGGCGATGACAGGCTTGGGCATGCTTCGGATATACCGCTGGAGCTCCAGAACGTTGAGGCGAGGCACTCCCTCGCTTCCCACGTACCCGGCATCCCCCCGGACCCGCTGATCCCCCCCGGAGCAGAAGGCGTACTTGCCATCCTTGGCGGGCCCATTGCCGGTGAGAAGAACCACGCCGATCCCGGTATCCTCCCCTGCGTCCCTGAAAGCCTCCTGAAGTTCCAGAAGGGTTTCCGGACGGAAAGCGTTTCGGACCTCCGGGCGATTGAAGGCGATCCTGGCGACACCGTTCGCCTTGTGAAAGGTGATGTCCTCATACGACCTCACCTCTCTCCACTCAGGTTGGTTCATGCGTGTATTCCCTCGTTGGCATTTGCGTCGTTGGCGTCCGAATCCGACAACCCGCCCCCCTTCCCCGGGTTCCCTCGGAGGAAGGCTTGGGAGAGATGGGCTCTATGGGGGATCCGGAGAACGAGTCGGTCTAGCTTCCCCCCAACGCCTCATCCACGGCCTCAATCACCCTTTGGATCATCGCTCCCCGGCGCCCATGACTCTCTTCTCTGTCCGAGACCACTTCGAGGAGAAAGGGCCTGTGCGCGTCCAAGAGCCGCGGGAGGGCGGCCTGGAATCCGGCAGTGGATTGGGTCCGGAAGAAGTCCAACCCGTAGAGCTCGGCAACGGTGGAGAAGTCCAGGCCGTGGGGCGTGGCGAAGAAGCGGGTGAACGCCGGCTCATGAGCCCTGACAGGGAGGGGGTGGAAGATCCCGCCTCCATCGTTGTTCACCACTACGAAGCCAACTGGCCGGGGCTCACGTTTCAAGGCCAGGAGGCCATTCATATCGTGGAAAAACGCCAGGTCCCCCAGGATGCCCACCGTCGGACCGTCGGAGGCGGCTGCGATGCCCAGCGTGGTAGACACCAGGCCGTCGATTCCGCTCGTGCCCCGATTCCCATGGACGCGCAGGGGTTCTTGTCGGGGGCGCCCGAAGGCGTCCAGGTCACGAATGGGCATGCTGCTGGCGACCAGGACATTGGCGCCAGCCGGCAGAATCTCCGCGGCCGATTCCAGAATCCACCCCTCCAGCATCTCCTCCCGGGACTGGGCGTCCAGGATCCCCAGTGTCTCTTGCTCCAACACCCTCCACTGTCCACGCCACCCCAGAGCTTCCGCGTCGGTCGGAGGCGTTTGGTCACCTTCGAGGGCCTTCCGGGCCAGCTCCTCCAGGAGGGGGCCCGGCGGCGCTCGGAAGTAGGCGTGACCTGTGGCGAGGTGGTCTTTCCAGCGGTGGCCGGAATCCAAAATCAACTGAGGTACGCCCTCATGTCCCTGGAGGAAAGTCGAGAGGGAGGAGGAGGTAGGAGAGGCCCCCACCCGGAGGATCAGTCCAGGTTTCAAAGCGTTCCGGGCCATTTCCGACCGAAGGAACAGATCGTACCCACCAACGACGTGGGCACCCTGGTTGGGCCCGAAGCGAGCCCCGGAGAGGGGATCGGCCAGGACCGGGAATCCCATGGCGGCCCCGACCTTCAATGCGGCCGAGGCACTCCGGCCACCGTCCGCAGTCGGTCCGACCACCAGCACCCCTCTTGAAATATCGGAAATCAATCGAAACAGGTCGTCGATTTCTGGCCCCGAGAGCACCGGTTGACCAGCCTGGACTCGGGTAAAGGGTTCTCCTTCCGCCCTCCCCCAAAGCGCCAACTCACCAGGGACGGCGGACTCGCCTTCCTCCAACGAAGCCTGGGGTGGGTCGGCACTTTCTGGATTTCCTCTCGGGCCCGGAGGTTCGGGACCCGGCTCGAGCGGCTTTTCAAAGGGAAAGTTGAGGTGGACTGGACCCGGAACCGGACCCTGAGCCAGAGCCACGGCCCTACAGGCTTGTGCCCGGAGGTGCTTCAGCTCTTTGTCCCCCATCCGGACCGGCGACACCTCCAGGAAGGCCCTGGGGAAGGTGCCGAACAGCCGAAGCTGATCCATGGCCTGGTTCCCGTCGGTATCCCTCAACCGGTGGGGACGATCGGCCGTCAGCAGCAGAAGGGGAACATCGCTCTGGGAGGACTCGACCACAGCAGGATAGAGGTTTGCACCAGCGGTACCGGACGTCGTGATCACCGCCGCCGGCACGCCTGTGGCTTTTCCCACCCCCAGGGCAAAAAAACCTGCCGAGCGTTCGTCCACGATGGAGAACACGTCGAACCGGGGGTCCTGGGCAACGGCCAGAACCAAAGGAGTGGAGCGAGATCCCGGAGATACGGAAACGATCCGAACCCCCGACCTGGCCAACTCATCCAGAAAGGCACCAGCCCAGATCGAGTTCGGATTCTCCACCCTCAACCCTCCACCCCCTCACGGTCCCCCGGTTTGGGTCCGCTGGCCCGGGCCTGGGCCAGGGCCCGCAAAACCGGTTGGAACTTGATCCCGGTTTCATCCCACTCCCTCCCCGGATCCGATCCGGCCACGATCCCCGCCCCGGCAAAGAGTCGCCACTCGGCTCCGCTTCCGACGGCGGACCTGAGAGCCGGGACAAACACGCCATTTCCCGCTCCATCGAACCACCCCACCGGCCCGGAATACCATCCTCGGTGGAAACGCTCTTCCTTCTTGAGAAAGTCCAAGGCCAGATCCCTGGGAAGGCCACAAACCGCGGGAGTGGGATGGAGGGCTTCCAGGACAGAGAGTACGTTCTCCCCGGAACGGAGTTGGGCCTCGATGATGGTCTCCAGGTGCTGGATGGTGGAAAGAGTGAGTACATGGGGTTCGGCCTCTGCCTCGACGCTCTCCGAGAGGGGACCCAGTCTCCGAACCATATCGTCAACGCACATCTGGTGCTCCAGCCGGTCCTTCGGGCTGTTGAGGAGGTCCGCGGCCAACGTCTCTTGCTGGGGGGAGGAGTCCCCTCGCCCCACGGAGCCTGCAACGGCGG
>CBDUAX010000471.1:0-4180 GCA_965365235.1 uncultured bacterium | reverse complement strand
TGTCGCAGTGAAGGATGGCGGTGACCATGTCGTTGAAGAGGCGCATGTACTGGCGGTATTCCTCGGGCTGGCCGGCGTAGTACTCGGCGTACTCCTTGGTGTTGCCCCCCGTGCAGAACGCCTTGTCCCCTGCGCCGGTGAAGACCACCGCCACGCACCCTCGGTCATTGGATGCCCGGCGCATCCCCAGGATCACTCCCTTCACCATCTCCGTGGTATAGGAGTTGTACTGCTTCGGGTTGTCGAGAGTGATCTGGATGGCGTGGAGGCCCTCGATGACGTTGCCGGCCGGGTCGCGAATGGGGCGCTCTTCGTACAGGATGCCTTCGTACTCGAAATCCGAAACGAGATCGTGGTCCTTGAACGACATAGTCTATCCCTCCGGAGTGAGAATGACGCGACGGGAGACCCGCCCCGCATGGAGATCCTCGAAGGTCTCATTGACGGATGACATGGGTCTGAACTCGATGAACGGCTCCAGAGCCACCTTCCCCGACAAAACCAGGTCCACGATGGGAGGATAGAGCTCCGGGAGGCATCCCCACACACCCTCGGCAGTGGCGTCGAATGCCATGAGATTGGATAGGCGGATTTCGATCTTCTTGGGTGTGAACCCCACCACCGACAAGTAGGCCCCGTGGCCTACCAGGCCGAAGGCCGTGGCCTGGCCCATTTCGGTGCCGGAGGTCTCGAAAATCTTGTGTCGATAGCTGGGGATGTTGTGCTCCTTCGCCAGGGCCTTGACCGCCCCCCGCAGCTCCTTGAACCCCAATTCGTCCGCCCGAAGGGCCACCTCGGCGCCGTGCTCTTCCAACACGGCCAGACGGTTGGCATCGATGTCGATGGCTGCCACGTGGGCTCCAAGGGCTGCGGCCACCTGTACTCCGAAGCCCCCGATGCCCCCGGCTCCGATGAACACGGCAAGATCCCCTTCCTCAAGGCCGCTCCGTACAATGGCCTGGTAAGGGGTGGACACGGCATCGGCAATGACCGAGAGGGCGGCCAGGCTGAAGCCTTTTGGATTGTTGTCAGGGTCATCCAGCTTCGGCACCGGACAAAGGCCATGGGCTGGAATCCTCAGATGGCTGGCGAAGCCACCGTGGACGTCGCTCCCCGGGAAGATCTGCTTGGGGCAGATGCGGCCATGTCCGCTCGTACACGCAGGACACCTCCCACAGGGGGTGACCGCCGGGACCACCACCTGCTTCCCGATCCAGTCGGTGGCCCCCGCTCCCGCTTCCACCACCGTGCCGCTCACCTCGTGACCAAGGGTCAGGGGGAAGCCGTGCCGTGTAGGAACTCCGTCGTAGAAGAAGCCGAGATCCGTGTGGCATACCCCACAACCGGCCACCTCGACAAGGGCTTCACCCTCGGCCGGCTGTTCCTCCCGTTCCTCCAGGACCATCGGTTCTCCGCCTGTGTGGACCGTCCAAGCTGAGACTTTCATGGGTCAACCTCGAGTGTGGGAAAGCAGATTGTATTCCGAAACCGGATCCTGAAATTCTACTATGGCCTGGGACCGTCGGATGCTGGACCCGGTCCGGTCGCCGGTGTGTGTGTCACCCAGGACCCGGTGGTGGGGGCCTGGAGTTCGGAGTGGGCGCCTGGCTTCGGGATTGCCCGGGTCGGCGCCGGGGGCTCAGAACCCTCCTTCGGCCGCTTCGGCCCATTCGCGGAAGATCTCCAGCACCTCGTCCTCCGTCAGGAGTCGTTCGGATTTCTTGGCTGCTTCCAGGATGGCCTCGCAGACGGAGTCGCTGTCGTTCATTCCCCGGGAGGAGAGGAAGAAGTGGACGTTGGAAGCTCCCGACATGTGTCCGATCTCGATCTCCTGGCTCCGCCCGATAATGCTTGCCGGCACACCCGAGTAGACCCTGTCGGCCAACCACGCCTGGCCCTTGCACTGGGCCTTGATGACGGCTGCCGCATGGACTCCAGTTGCGGTCCGGAAGGCATCTCGACCCACGATGGGCTGATGCACCGGGATGGGGACCCCCACGGCCTCCGACACCGTGTTCACATATTCCTGGAGGCAGGAGAGATCGTCCGTCCTCCACCCCAGTAAGTGAAGGTTTACCAGGATCTGCTCCATGGCCGTGTTCCCCACCCGCTCCCCAATGCCCAGGGCCGTGCCGTGGACCCGGGTGGCTCCGGCTTCGATGGCAGAAAGGGTATTGGCCACGGAGAGCCCCCGGTCCCGGTGGCCGTGCCAGTCGATTCCGACCTCGTCGGCCACACCGAGCTCCACCAACAGGTCTCTCACCCAGGTGACCAGATTCTTCACGCCATAGGGGGTGGCCGATCCCACGGTGTCGCATAGACACAATCTCTGGGCTCCGGAATCGATGGCCGTCTCGAACAGGACTCTCAGGTCTTCGGGCCGTGCCCGCACGGTGTCCTCCGTCACGTACATGACCTTGAGACCCTCACCGACCGCAAAGCGAACGGCCTCCTCGCTCAACCTGCGGACGAACTCGATGTCCCACTCCTCCGCATACTGGCGAATCGGGCTGCTACCGATGAATACGCAAGTCTCGATGGGGACACCTGTAGCCTGCACGACCTCGGCGATGGGGCGGATATCCGCTTCCAAGGTCCGAGCTGCGCAGTTGGCTTCGATGTGCAGGTTGCCGGTGCAAATTTCTCTGCACAGGAACTCCACTGCTTCCTTCTGCCGGGGCCCCGATCCTGGGAGCCCCACATCTGCGGTCTCGATCCCCAGTTGGTCCATCAGGTGGAGGATCTTGATCTTGGCGTCTAGCGGAGGGTCTTGAACGGATGGGCTTTGGAGACCGTCCCTGAGGGTCTCGTCGTCCAGCATTGCGGGGTGAGGCTCCAGGGCTTCCGAGGATCCCAATTGCGACCAATCGTGAACCAGCCGGTCTTCGGAAAGAGTCGTCATCTCTTCTCCCAGATCAAGGCGGGAATGGCGCGTAGCGGGTCTTGTTTCAGGCAATATGCTCCGTGTGGCACCATCGGGCAATTTGGTCGTGCGTTTCCGGGTCAGGGGGCTGCGGCCCATCACCGGCGGACTGCGGGGCCCCCGGAATGGCGGCGGTAGCGGATCAACTACGCCAGACTTTCCAACCTGGTCAACTATCCTCACATTGCACGGCGACCTTCGGCTCCGAAGCTGTCCGGCATTGTTCGGCGGCAGTTCCCGGATGTCGAAGGCGCACCCGCAAAATCGACAACCTGGAAGGGGGGAGAACCGAATGCTTCCCAGAGCAAGAATCCCCTATGGCACCTGGGGAAGCAGCTATTTCCCAGCGTGGCAGACGTCCGCCCTGGCCGAAGTGAACATTGGGCAGTTTGCCGGGGAGTCCATGGCTCGGATCCTTGGCCTGAGGGAGGTCCAGAAGACCGAGCTGGACTACCTGATCCTGGGCTCCACCATCCCCTGGCATTGGAAGTTCTGGACGGCTCCTCTGGTGGCCAGCTGCATGGGGCACCGCATCCCTGGCTATCACATGGAGCAGGCCTGCGCCACGGGCCTCCAAGCCATCCTCCTGGCGGGAGCCGAGGTGGACAATGGGGCCAACGATGTGGTGGGGGTTTTGACTTTCGACCGAACCAGCGACTCGCCGGTTGGCGTCTTTCCGGAGCGGCGGGCCCATGAACGGACTCAGGCGATTGCCGACGTCTGGGACAATTTTGGATTCGACCCCGCTACCGGGAACGCCATGATCACGGCCGCTGGCATTACGGCCCGGAAATACAACGCTTCGAGGGAGGAGACCGACGACGTCGCCTACTATCGGTATCAGCAGTACTTCGAGACCAAGGACTCGGGGTTTCTGGACCGTGTGTTGGTCCCCCTGGATATCCTGAATGTTGCCGGCCGGCCCTTGGGAAGGATCGACGACGACCTGGGAGTCCGGGAGATCACCCTGGGCGGTCTCCGAGCCATGCACGAGCTGGACACCTGCGTGACCGGGGGCACCCAGACCCACGCCTCCGACGGCATGGCCTGCCTCTTGGTCGCCACTGAAGAGCGGGCCAAGGAACTCAGTCCCCGGCCCGAGATCGACATCAGTTTCGTGGCCAAGACCGAGGTGAGGACCCATCCAAGCCTCATGCCCGAAGCTCCGGCCTTCGCCGTTCAGAAGCTCCTGGACCGGACCGGTCTCACCATGGCCGACATGGCGGTGGTAAAGAACCACAATCCCTTTGCCGTGAA
>CBDUAX010000470.1:0-4187 GCA_965365235.1 uncultured bacterium | reverse complement strand
CGGAGGCCCACATTCGTTACGAGGTAGTCCTGGATCAGGACCGAAACCTTGTCGATATAGAGTTTCTGGTCAGGGAGGGCCGGTTCCGGACATTGGTTTCTGTGGTCTACTCTACCCCATCAGGAGCCCCCCTGGAGGAGGTTTTGGCACAGGAGGTCACTTCCGAATGGCGGGAGTTCGTCGGACAGGAAGGAGCCCACCTAGGGGGCCGTTTCGGAGACGTGGAGCAGGCCCAGATCGAGGGAAGGCCCCTTCAGTGGTTGATGGAGCGGGGGTACCCTTTCCCCACTGCCGATTCCGATCTCCTGGTGGACTCCACCGGGTTTCAGACCGAACTCACCGTAAGGATCGACCCGGGCCCCAGGAGTCGAGTCAGGTCGGTGGAAGTGGACGGGGCCAACTCCGTGGACGATGCGGTGGTTCTAAGGGAGATCCCCCTCCGGGAGGGAGACTGGTATTCGTCGAGCCAGGTGAGTGAGGGGCGGAGGAGGGTATTCGGACTGGACCTTTTCAGAGTCGCCCTGGCCGAGGTAGGCCCGCCCCAGGAGCCGGATTCCACCGTTCAGCTCCTGTTTCATGTGCGGGAGGCCCGCCCCAGGAACGTGAGCGGGTCCCTGGGCTATACGAACGACGGGGGCTTGGCGGTCGGGGGGCAGTGGGAGCACAGAAACTTTCTCGGGGGTGCCCGAACCTTTGCCGTAACCGGGACCGCGGAAAGCGGTGCCCTGGCCATCCTCAGTGAGACCGCAGACCAGTACTTCAGGGCGGCCGTCTCTCTCCGGGAGCCGTTTGTGTTCGTTTCCGGTCTTTCCCTGGTGGCCAGCCCCTTTGCTGAATACCGGGACGACTACCGGGACCGTTCGTGGGAAGGGGGCATGGACGGGACCCTGGTCTACCAGTACGCTCCTCTCCAGGCCGTCTCCCTCCGCTACAGGGTCTCAAAGCGAGAAGTCCTGGACTACCGGGTCGGGGAGGTGAACGTCGGTGCGGCCGCACTTCTGGGGTCTACCGCAGAGGCCGATTCCCTCGAGGGCCAATTAACGGTGAGCGCCCTCACTCTCTCGGCCACTCTTGGGCACCTCGACAATCCGGCAAACCCCACCCGGGGGTACGTAGTTCAACCCAGCCTCGAGGTGACGGCCCCCCTTGGGTTCCCGACCAACGAGTACTTCAAGGCCGAGTTCTGGGCCAGTTTCTACCAACCCTTGAAGGGCCGAGTCCGGGTCGCAGGGAACCTCCGTGCTGGGCGCCTCTTCCCCTTCGGGGGAAGCGTACCGGCCTCGGAAAGCGATGGGCTCCTGGAGTTTCTCCAGCTTCGGGACGTCAACCTGATGGCCGGGGGCCCCATCGATGTACGGGGTTGGGGGAGCCGCCTCATGGGACCCAAAGTCCCGGATAGCCGCATGAGTCTGAGCCAGGGGGACACCACCGGGAAAGCCGCTTCCATGTATCTGCCCCTAGGGGGCCTGGCCCGGGTCACCGGAGCCCTGGAGCTTCAGTTCCCCATCCCGAAACTGGGATCCGGATTTGCGGGGCACGTGTTCTTGGATGGAGGTCGGGTGTGGACACCCGACAATCGATACCTGGAGCGAGACGACCCGTACGATCAGGACAAGGTGTATTACTCTACAGGGGGCGGGATCGGCATCGAGACGCCGGTGGGGCCGATCCGGGTGAGTGTGGGTTACAAGCTGAATCCTTCCGCGCTCGATGTTCGTGAGCCCCGGGATGTAGAAGCCCTTCTCCTGGAAGGGCAGTCCATTCTGGAGGCACCAACCCACGCGTGGAGACGGCTCCAGTTTCACCTGACGATTGGTAGGGTGTTCTGATCAACCAGCTCAAATCGGGCCTTTTGAAGGCGGGTTTTCTTGGTGGGTGGCTTTTCGCAGGGCTAGCAACGGATGGGGCTGCGCAGGAACTGGTGCCTGCCGCGTACACACCGGCCCCGGTGGGGGTCAATCTGTTGTCCGTCACGTACGGCTACTCCAGCGGAGACGTGTCCTTCGATCCGTCGCTGCCGGTTGAGGATGCAAGCGCACAGATCAACGCCTGGTCGGTGGGTTATGGACGTACGTTCGGATTTCTTGGCCGGGCCGCCAATGTGACGGTCATCGCCCCCTATCTGGTCGGCGACCTCGAGGGTGTCTACATCGGTGAGCAGACTTCCGTGGACCGATCGGGTGCCGCTGATGCCGTGCTACGTTTCGGCGTCAACCTCTTCGGCGTACCCGCGATGGGCCTTGAGTCGTTCGCCGGCTTCCGGCCCCGCACCCTCATCGGAACAAGCGTCACCGTCAGGGTACCGACGGGAGAGTACGACCCCACCAAACTCATCAACATCGGAGCCAACCGCTGGGGGTTCAAACCCGAGGTCGGCATCGCCCATTTGGTGGGGAAATGGACTTTCGACGCGTACGTCGGAGGATGGTTCTTCACCCAAAACTCCGATTTCTACGGAGGCCGGACCAGAAACCAGGATCCCGTCCTATCCACCCAGGCCCACGTCCGATATCGAGTCAGTCCAACGTTTTGGGCGGCCGTCGACGGGAACTTCTGGAGAGGCGGGATAACCCGGGTCGACGGAACGGCCAACGACGACCTCCAGAGCAATTCCCGGGTCGGCCTGACGGTGGCCTGGCAGGCTGCCCCTCGGCACGGCCTACGACTCGCTGGGAGCCGCGGTGCATTCACCCGGATCGGTGGGGACTTCACCTCCATTGGTCTTTCGTACAGCTATACCTGGATGTGAGAAAGGTGAGCCCAAGGAGAACGCGTCTGGCGATCCGTCGTCTCGAAGGGAACGGGCCGAGACCGGGGGTCATCGGAATGGGCAGCCTTTTTGAACTCGCCGAAGTAACGGAATTCTGAACCCTTCCACCGCTCCCTCACCTGTTTTCGACCGGCCGAAATCAAAAACTCGGCCTTGTCTCGTTTCAGGGAGTCAGATCAGATCCGTGGCAACAGCCTGAAGTTCCGAGATCGGGCGAGAGTCGAGGAGTCGGATGCCTCCCGATCAACCCAAACGCCGGTAGAATCTCACGATGATCTCTTCAGCGGCCAACATGGCCACCACGACCGCAATAAAAATCAGTACACCGTGGCCCAGACCTCCGAAGTGAATCCAATCGCCGAAGGCGAAGTCCACCGCGCCGAGGATGACGAACTTGGAACCGAAAAGGATAAGCCAGGCGATGAAAAACCGTAGAACCTGAACTCCGGTTCCTTCCTTCGCCTTGAAGTAGTCCCCGACACGATGTTCCAGAAGCAGCGTGAGCTTCAACAAGACCTGAAGGAACACGGCCGCGAAAAGGGAGATGGTGAATGATTCGATTACGACGTTCTCCGAGTACTCGGAGAACAGGTTCAGCACCACCAGGTCTACCAGGATGGCTGTGAAGTAGCGAAGGAACAGCCTCTGGCTCGTCGAGATGACTTCAGCCGAAGCAACCGTTGGGACCTTTGTCATTCGCCCCTCCCTCCCCGTCGTGGGACGCTGCGCCTCGGAGCCGTTCGGGCCCGGGCCGTGCCACGGTTCCTGGATTGGAGGCTCCGCTCAAGCTGGGCTCGATCGGGTGTCTGGCCCCTTGACCCTGGAGCGGCCGATGGCGGCTGCCAGCTTCGGCCCTCCCGTCCCTTCCATCCGTCTGGACCCCGCTTGAAGACGTTGCTGTTTCGATCGGCGAAAACGTCGTTCCGGGCGCCCCTCAGGCGCCTCGATGGCCCTGGGCCAGTCGGCTGGGGGTTCCCCCTGGAGAGCGAGGCCCGTGCATGCGACAAGGGGGAGAAGACCGGTTGAGGCCCCTGCACCCCAAGGTCCCATCCTCTTCCCGCGCTCTCCATCTCGCATCATCTGTCTGATCATATCAACTCAAGGGGAGGTCGGGTTGTTTAGGCAGTCCGATTGGCCTCAGGGGCTTTCTATCGTGAACCCTCGGGGTAGATCGTTTTCCAGTCTTTTTTCATGTCCACGACGATCCAACCTCGCTCGGCAGCTTCGTCGAGGCCCCGGTCGAGGCGTCCGACATGGGAGGCTCGGTCGTAGGCCCATTCGCGCTCATCGTCCGTATGGTGGACAATCATCGCAAACCCCGGCCCATCGCCGGATGTGGCCCACTGCAGCATTTGAAAGTCACCATCCGAGTTGCCGAAGGACGCGATGGGACGCCGACCGATGAATTTGTGGATGC
>CBDUAX010000469.1:0-4188 GCA_965365235.1 uncultured bacterium | reverse complement strand
CTTCAGGTCGATGCCATCGAGACAGATCAGCACTCTCTGCGCTTGAGCTTCACCGGGGGGGTGGACTTCTTCAACCTGGAGAATGCCGTCTTCTCTCCACCGGAACTCCAGTTCGAGCCCCTGGACGGAAAGGCCGGGACCACCTACCACGCCCAGACCAACAATCTCAACCTGAACGCCAACTTCAACCTGGTGCACGCCTGGCAGCCCCGGGACTGGGGCCTGGCCGCCACCACCTCCCTGGGGGTCCAGTACGAGGAGCGGGAGCAAAACATCTCTCAGGTGTTGAACGAGGACCTCATCGTGGGCCAGTCCAACATCGACGCCGGCACAAATCCCAGCGTGTTCCAGCGACGCCAGCTGGTAAAGGACCTGGGGTTCTTCGCCCAGGAGGAGGTGTTGCTCCTGGACGAGCGTCTCCTCCTCACCGCCGGACTCCGGGCGGACCGCTCCAGCAACAACGCCAACGTGGACAAGTTCTTCCTCTATCCGAAGGTGGCCGGTTCCTACCGGTTCGTAGATCTCATTCCAGGCAAGCTGGAGGAGCTGAAGCTCCGGGCAGCCTGGGGCCAAGCCGGCAACCAGCCGGTCTACGGTGACAAGTTCAGCAACCTGAACTCCGGCAATATCGCGGGGCTCCAGACACTGAACATATCCACCACCACGGTGGCCCCCGATCTCCATCCCGAGCGGCAGAAGGAGTTGGAGGCGGGGGTTGATGCCATCCTCTTCGACCGGCGGGCCCAATTTGAGGCCACGGTCTACGAACGCCGGATCACGGAGCTGCTGCTACGGCGAGCGCTACCTCCGTCCACGGGGTTCAACACCGCCATCTTCAACGGCGGGGTCATGAACACCACGGGGTTCGAAGCCGCCCTTCAGATGCTCCCCCTTCAGGGCGAGAGCCTCACCTGGACCTCCCGCATCATCTTTTCCACCGACCAGACCAAAGTGGAGGAGCTTCCTGTGCCTCCCTTCCGGGCCGGAGGCTTTGGCACCGCCCTGGGCGGGTTCCAGGTGGAGGAGGGGAAGAGCGCCACCCAGATCGTGGGGCGGGACACCACGACCGTGGTAGACGACCCCCGCTGTGACGGGTCCTGCCCCATCGGCACTCGCATCGTTACCGGGATCGGCGACGCCAATCCCGATTTCCGGATGGGGTTCTCCAACGAGTTCCGTCGGGGTCCCTTTTCCCTCTACGGGCTGTTGGATTGGCAGAAGGGCGGAGACGTCGTCAATCTCACGGCCTGGCTATACGACCTGAGCCGGAACTCCGACGACTTCGCCGCCAACTGCAACATCCCTGGCTGCCTGCCCGATGAGACCCTGGGCGAAGCCCGGCTGCGACTGTATCCGGGGAGGACCAGCAGAATCTGGGTTGAGGACGGCTCCTTCGTGAAACTCCGGGAGTTGACCCTGACCTACGACGTGCCGGAGGAGCTCGTTGGACGGCTCTGGTCCGGAGCACGCTTCCTGCGCCTGACGTTCAGCGGCCGAAACCTCCTCACCTTCACGGACTACTCGGGCATGGACCCGGAGGTGTCAAACTTCGGAACCCAGGCCATCGGCCGAAACATCGACGTGGCGCCATACCCGCCCAGCCGGAGCTTCTGGCTGTCGGTGGATCTGGGCTTCTGACCTGCGACGAGGAGAACCCATGAACATCAAAGCGAATATCCGTCCGGTCCTCGTCGCGATTTCCGTGGCCCTGGTGCTCGGGGCCTGCGACCAGGACTTCATGGTACCAAACTACAACAATCCGGCGCGGGAGGATCTCACCGGGTCCCCCACGCAGGGCACGATCGCCGCCGCTGTTCAGGGCATTGTGAGGAGTCAGAGGGGGCTGAAGGCCGGTATGGTGCGTCCACTGGGCGTCTGGGGACGGGAAGGCTACGACCTACGCCCTGAGGAGCCCCGACCCTTTACCGATGCCCTCATCGATCCCATCGATCCAGTGAACGGAGGGAACTACTTCTCGGGTCAATACACCCAGATCACCCAGATCAACACCGTGCTGGAAGCCCTGGAGAAGTCTCCCCTCTCCGACTCCCAACGGCGGGCCGTGGCGGGATTTGTGAAAACCGTCAAGGCCGACACCTACTGGCAGACGGCCATGGCCCGGGTCGTGGAGGTGGGACTTCCCCTGGACCCGAACCCCGATCCCAACGGGGACCTCACCCCCATCTCCTCCAAGGCGGAAGTGTGGGCCTTCGTCAACGCCCTCTACGACGAAGCTCGGGACGACCTACAAGCCGGCGGAGCGGCCTTTCCCTTCCAACTCCCTCCGGGGTTCGATGGGTTCGACACTCCGAGTCAGTTTGTGCAGGTGAACCGCGCGCTGAAGGCCGTGGCCCTGAAGTACCAGGGAGACTGGGCCGGGACACTGGCGGCGCTGGGAGGGTCCTTCATCGATCCTTCGGCCCCTGCGGACTTCGGGGTGAAGTTCGATTACAGCACCATTTCCGGGGACGCTTCCAACGGTTTCTTCACCACCCCCTACCATCACGCCCATCCCCGCGTGCGGGAGGACGCTCAGCTGCAGGACGACGGATCGGTAGACCAGCGGGTGCAGGACAAACTGAAGCCGGAAGATCCCTTTACCCTCTTCGAGGTGACAGTGGTAGACGAGATGGACGTCTACAAGAGTCTCACCGACCCGATGCCCTGGGTGACGAACGACCTGCTTCTCCTGATGCGGGCCGAGGCCCGACTTGCCTCGGGTCAGAGGGCCGAAGCCCTGGCCGACGTGAACGTTGTTCGGACGGTAGATGGTCTTCTCCCGGCCTTGCCGGCGGACTGGGATGGCGACCTGTTGGACGAAATCCTCTACAACAAACTCCTCTCCCTCTTGTGGGAAGGGGGCTTCCAGTACTTCGACTACCGCCAGTACGATATGCTCGATGAGCTTCCTCGGGCACGGCCAAATCACGGTGTGTACCCGGGGTACCCGTATCCCGTGAACGAGTGTTTGGCCCGGGACATCATGGACCAGGTGGAGTGCTCCACGTACTTCGCCAGCTGACCTTCTGGACCCGGCAGGGGGCGGAGACCCGTTCCCTGCCGGTTGCAGGGCCCTTACCCCGGGGCCCTGCGTCTCGGCGTAACGCGACGGCCTGCCGGAGCGTAGGTGTTCGGTGAGTGAGGGAAGGGCAGTTCCCCCCTGTCGGACGCCGTCGAGTGGAGAGGAGATGGAGACTATGAGGACAGTGGCTTTCCTGCTCTTGGGAGTGCTTCTGGGTCCGGGAGCCCTCGACTGTCAGGAGCGTGAAATTCGGGGTCGCCTCCGCCCCAACGAGACGGGCATCCCCTGGGCGGGAGCGGCCGTGGTAGTGGTGGAAACCGGACAGATCGTCTGCGCCGAGGCCGACGGCCGCTTTTCCCTTTCCCTCCCCGACGGGGGAGGGAGCCTCCTTCAAATCTGGCCTGTGGGATTCCCTCCCACAGAACTCACGGTCTCCCCGGCCGACGACGAGATGCTCATTCCCTTCGCGGCTCACATCGTCCACCTCGAGGGCGTGGTGGTGACGGCGTTCCGGGAGTCACTCCCCGCCGGCTCGCCCTATGGCCAGTCGGTGCTGGAGGCCCTGGACCTGAACCGGGCTCCCGGAAGCCTGCCACAGAAGCTGGAGGCAAAGGTGCCGGGAGCTGCGGTCACCTCGAACTCTGGAGCTCCCGGAGGCGGGGTCCAGATTGGCATCCGGGGCGTTCGGACCATCCTCGGAAATGCCGAGCCCCTGGTTGTGATCGACGGAGTGCCCGTTACCGGTGCCACCGTGGGATCCGGTACAAGCGCCGTCACTGGCTCCCGGCCGGAGGAAGAGGAACGGGGCAACCGACTGGCTGACCTCAACGCCCTGGACGTCGCAAACATCGAAGTCTTGAAGGGGGTGGCAGCGTCCCAGCGGTACGGACCCCGAGCCGCCAACGGTGTCGTGGTGATCACGACCCGCCGCGGCCGATGGGCAGAGACTGAGGCCGGGCCGAATCCGTCGGTGGCCTGCTACCGCGGCGGAGGCTGAGGGAAAGGCCGCACGGTCAGGGATAGGAAATCCAAAGAGCTTACGAGCCCCTGAGGTTGCTGGGGGAAAGTGGACGAGGGGGGCAGGACGGGTCAAGAAAGGGAACTGGGGCAGGATGTGAAGAACGGCGCCGGCGGTCCGTGGCCTGTGAGGGAGGATTGGCGTTGGT
>CBDUAX010000468.1:0-4196 GCA_965365235.1 uncultured bacterium | reverse complement strand
TGTCACCAAGTCTCCTATCGCGTGTGCCTGGGCAGGGCAGCGACCCGCCCCGCCAGATCCTGACCGGTGGCGGTGGCCGGAACCACCATCACCGCCAAGATCCCCAGTGTCACTCGTATCTTCATCGGCCGATGATCCTTAGCAGGAAGTCGGGAACCCGTGGGTCATCGCTCTGGCCGAGCCAGAAGATGGCCTGCTCTCTCAACTCACCGTTGTCCGCATCTTCGGCGACCTCCATGAGGAAGTCCACCGCCTCCGGCTCGTCCCGCTGGGATGCGGCGAAGAGGACCTGCTCTTTCATCTCAGGATCAGAAAAGCTGTCGAAAAGCTCCCGAAGCTCACCGATCCCGAACGCCCCCGTCTGGCCGGCCCAGAAAATGGCGTTTTGCCGTACTTCGACGTCCTCACTGGAGTCCATGGCACGTCCTACCAACCAATCCCGGCTGGCGGCGCCTCCGGCCTGGGCGATGGCGTGGAGGGCATTCTCCTTGAGCTCTGGATCGTCCAGGGTGTCCCAGAGCGTCATTAAGTACTGTCCGCCCCCTGGGCTGTGACCGATCCAGAAGATGGCGTTCTCTCGCAATTCCGTGGAGATGTCTGAACGCTCCGCGTAGCGCCGAAGCACCTGTCCGCTCCGTTCACTCTGGTGCTGGGAAATGGCAAAAAGTGCGTTCTCCTGAAGCTCAGCGTCGTTCGCCTCCAGGAGGATGGATTCCAGGGCCTCCAAGGCCTCCGGCGTATCCACCTGCGACATCCAGAACACTGCCTGCTCTCGGACCTCCGGATCCGGATCGGGGTTCCGATGAGCCAGATCCATGAGGATGTCCACAGCGTCTTCGTCCATGCTCTGGGCGATGAGAAAGACCGCATGCTCCCGAAGCTCGGCCGAACAGGCGTCCCGGTCCTGGAGGACCTCCCTCAGGATGGGAAGGGCCCGGTCCGGGTTCATGTTCATCAGTGCCTGAAGAGCGGCCAGGCGGGTTTCTTGTTCGGGCCCACAAGGGTCTGTGGCCTGTTGGGTAATGGACGCCGCCGCTTGAGCATCCCCCTGCTGAGCTAGCCGGGACTCCACGCTGACCAGCAACTCCTCAGCATCGGCCAAGGTGTTTGCGCTGCGGTGTTCGGCCCGCATGGTCCGGAGCAGTTCTCGGGCTTCCCTCAACTGGGAGCGGCTTCCCAAACGGTAGAGGGAGAACGCCTGCCAGTAGTACGAATCAGCCGCATAGACCGACTCCGCATACTGGCGCCGCAGTTGGTAGAAGGCATCGGCGGCTTCTCGATACTGGGACGCATTGAGGTACTCGCGAGCACGGGCATAGGCACGGGCGCCAGGATCCTCCTGGAGCCAAGGAGCCGGAGCCTGGACGTCCAGGGCCACATCTCCCACCAGAAGAACCCCCTGGCCCGAATGGCCCAGAGCCGAATGGCTTCCCATGGGAACCCCGGTGTGCTGCGCGCTGGTCGCGCTGGTCCAGAAAAGGGTCATCAGAAGGACCATTCCCCCTCGCTTCATCGCGGTATTCCTCGACATTCTCTCTTCCTCCTCGTCAGGTCCCGACGAACCGGGGACCGGCGGGCAACACCGCCTGGATCCGGGGCAGGACTTCGAATTCTTCAATTCCATCCAAGGCCAGGTTCAACTCGGACCGAACCTTGGCCGCATCACCCGGGGTAGCGTTGGCCGCCCCCAGGATCTGGACCAAAACCAACTCCAGATCCTCCAATAACTCTGTCATCACCGGATCGGACTGACCCTGAGCTTCCATCAGGAGTCGGGTCTGAGTCAGGAGTCCCCGAGCCCACGATCCCACAGAAGGTTCCATCTTCCCGGCCCGGCCATCCGTTCGAACCAGGGTCAGGAGGGACTCGGTCCGACCCAGATGAGCCAGGGACGCAGCTCTGAGGACCCCGGGGTTGGGCGCCATGGCCCCGGCGCCGGCTACCTCTAGAGAAGGGGTCACGCCGGGTCCGGACGGAGCCGTCCACCGGCCGATCCCCAACCCCAGAACGAGAATCGCGGCAGCGGATCCTGCCCAAACGATGGGTTTCCTAACCCGGGCGAGGCGTCTCTCCCGAGCCTGCGCCAAAGAGAAGACCTTCTCGTCCGACCCCTGGGTCCGCTCCTGAGCCACCGTTCCCCTCGCCGACTCAGGGGCCTCCAACCGGGACTGGATGACGGCCCACATCTCCTCCCGCGGGGTTTCCGGTGGATTGTTGTACTTGTCCCTCAGGCCCGTCATATGCTCTTCCATTCGATCATTCGGCATCTCACGCATACTCCCGCATAGCCTCACCCAACGCCTGTCGTAGCAACTCTCTGGCTCGAAATAGCCTCGCCTTCGAGGTTCCTACCGCCACTCCCAGTGCATCGGCGATCTCGCCGTGAGGGAACCCTTCCAGGTCGTACATCAGGAAGACCGTCCGGTAGATCTCCGGCAGACCATCCACTGCTTCTCTCAATCGGTCCGCTACACCCGGCTCCGCCCCCTTTTGACCCGCTCCCAGGAATCCGGCGTCCTCCAGCGACCTCTCTCTCTTGCGGTGGCGATCAACCTTCCGAAGCCCGTTCAGGACCACGGAGACCGCGATGGAGTGCAGCCAGGTGGAGAACGCCGCGTCCCCCCGGAACTGATCCAGGCACTCCCACACCCGGACGAAAGCATCCTGGGTGAACTCCCTGGCCTGGGTCTCCTCCCCCACCATCCTGAAGCAGAGGCGAAACACTCGGTCCACATTCGATTCGTAGAGGGCCCTGAAGGCATCTTGATCGCCGTCTTTCGCCCTCTGTACCAGCTCAAAGTCAGTCAATAGAAGAGCTCAGTTGATCGCCGTTGACTCTCTCTTCACATAATTCGACACGGCCTGGTCCGGAACGGTTGCGTCTTCTGAACATCGGCCAGATCAACGTTTCCTTCCGGGAAGGTGCCAGATGGATACGGCCGCAGCGAGGACACCCCAGCGAGGGCTGTGCAACCAACCCGCTTGAGGGCCGGACGACCCGCCGGTACCTTCTCCGGATTGGTTTTTTCGGACGTTGACCGTAGAAGCTCGACCCTCTCGTCCCACAGGCATGGCACTATGAAAACATCACTTCGGTCCATCCCCCTCTTGGCCATGGCCTTCGCGCTGGCCGTCCCGGCCTCGGCGCAGAACGGCCTAGCGCTCGATGAAGACTGGATGAGCGCATTCGCCTGGCGATCCATCGGCCCCGCCAACATGTCCGGCCGGGTCACCGACATCGAAGGCCTCCCCAGCCCCTCCAAGACCTTCTATGTGGCTTCCGCTGCAGGGGGAATCTGGAAGACCACGAACAACGGGACCACCTTCCGGCCCCTCTTCCAGGACGAGCGGGTGGTCGCCCTTGGCGATATCGCCATCGCGCCGAGCGACTCCATGCAGATCTGGGCTGGAACAGGCGAAGAAGATTCCCGGAACTCCATCTCCCCTGGTGGTGGGATCTACAAGTCCACCGATGGCGGATTGACCTGGGAGTTGAAGGGTCTCGAGGCCACCGAGCACATCGGGCGCATCGTGGTACACCCCGACGATCCGGACATCGTCTGGGTGGCGGCGCTGGGTGCGCTGTGGAGATCCAACCCGGAGCGGGGGATCTACAAGACCACGGATGGCGGGGACAGCTGGGAGTTGGTGAACTTCGTCAGTGAAGAGGCGGGGTTCGTGGATATCGCCATTCATCCCAAAGACCCCGACATCCTGTTCGCCACAAGCTGGGAGCGGGTACGCGGACCCTACTACCTGCAGAGCGGTGGTCCCGGGAGCGCCCTCTGGAAAACGACCGATGGCGGGGAGAGCTGGGAGAAAGTCCAGGGGAATGGCCTCCCGGAAACCGAGCTGGGACGCCTCAGTGTGGCATTCGCCCCAAGCTACCCACAGGTCATGTACATGATGGTCGAAGCGGCCCCACCGGAAGGTGAGGAGGAACGCCCCTCCGGTCTGTACCGATCTCAGGACGGTGGGGAGAGTTGGGAGCGGAGGAACTCATTCAATACCCGGCCGTTCTACTACTCCGAGGTGAGGGTGGATCCACTGGATCCGGACCGGGTGTACTTCTCATCCCTCCGGTTCACTACGGATGGCGGTGAAACGGCAGCCAGCGCCGCCCAGGCCACACATGTGGACTTCCATGCAATCTGGATCGATCCGTATGATCCGGAGCGGATCGTCCTTGGGAACGA
>CBDUAX010000467.1:0-4197 GCA_965365235.1 uncultured bacterium | reverse complement strand
CCTTTTTGGCTACGTTGGTCAAGCTGAAGGTAATCTGGCCATCGCTATCCGCAGTTCCCTGCTCCTCTACCCTACTGCCGTCCGGCAAGGACCAATAGGCTGATACCGTTGCTCCCTCGGCCGAGTCACCTGTGGACGTTTCGAGTTGGATTGTGCCCACAATGTTCTTTTTCCCCTTCACTTTGGAACCAGCAAGTGTCACGTCGGTGACTCGAATTCTGTCTGGGGGATCACGCGGTTCCGGGGGTGGCCCGGGCTCGAAGATCGACATGAATATCGAGGCATTCCCGCCGTAGAAGTTCCAGGGTCGTTCCACGCGTATCCCGCGCATATAGTCCGTCACAGAAAAGACATAGTCGGGATACCAGGAATACTGGTAGTACGTCACATGAGCATCAGGATAGGCTGCCAACACCAGTTCTATCTCATACTCGGCGATGTACGTATTTATGCCTTCAGTCGTTATCCAGCCGGGGAAGCCTTCACCCCACTGAATGCGGGTGACAATGTCCTCGGCCGTTTCCGATTCTTCACTACCCTCGGGCACCTTGAAATAGACCCAAGCCCACCCCGTGAAGGGGGAACCGAATTGGCACCTTGAATAGCCGGGTACATGGTCCTGCCCGCAGCTATAGGGCAGCCCCCATGAGGCGTATACGTCAAGTCGCGTATCCCCCAGCGACACGCCGGGCACGCTAACTCCTTCCACCACGACCCCTTCGGCGGGTGGACCGGTTTCACTGTTGGCTACTGTGGGAGTACCGCCACCGGCATTAGTATCGGCGTGGAGAATCGGATCCGGACCTGGTTGAGACGGTGCCGTTGGGCTGTCGTGTGAACAGCCTCCAACTAGCACAGCGGCGGCCAAACCCGATAGCAAAAAGGCAGCTGCGCGGTTTCTTCCGAAACGCATCCTAGTCTCCTTCCTATTTTTTCGCTGGATTATGACCCGGAGTTTATTCGCGAACTGAGGTCGGGTCAAGAAATGTTTCAACGTTCTATGAGAGCGATTGTCTAGGACGTCCTTCCCCCCCGCCGATCGCAATAGTTGGGAATCCTCGGCAATCAGCCCCGAATCCTGAATTCCCGAGCCCTTTTGGCACATGCGGGTCAAAGAAAAGGAAAGGTCATCCAAGGACCCTACGAACTCTGGAGACGGTTGAGGGGATGTGGAGGAGCCGGACGGGAGGGAACGAGAAGGGGAGGTGGGGTGGGGTTTTAGGGCAGAGGAGAGAGGTCTTTTTTTTTGGGGGGGAATCGGGCCGCGCTGGGCCCATAGCGAAATGGATCAGGTGGGGCGATAGGGGTTCACTTGGAGGTGGGAAGCCTTCTCCTGAAGGATTCGGGGACCCCGGAGTGGAGATTGTCTCCGGGCGTGTGTCGTTTCGGACCGGTCATTGGGCCGGTAAATCCCGGCATAATCCGGCATGTTTGCCGGAAAAGTACGGCAGATCGTGCGGCCTATCCGTGAAAGTACCGCACAATGCCGGGATTTGGCCTCTTCGATGTTGGCCGGATAGGCGTGAGGCTCCGACCGGGTGCCTACCGCCCGATCCAATAGGTGAGCTTGATCTGGTAGACGTTCAGGGGCCGCTGGTCGAAGATGGCTGACCTGGAACGGTCGAGGTCGAAGTCACCCACCGGCTGGTAGCCGGACCTTCGTTGGGTCCAGACCAGGAAGAGGGTCGATCCCGGGCGGTATTCCCACCTCAAAACGGCCGTACCCCGGAGCGCTCCTCTGGTAAAGTCCGGGTTATCCAGAAAGAAGGGTGCGGCTGACCCCGAACCGTCGGGATCCACCAGGTACCCGGCGGTTTCTTCCGAGTATGCGATGGTGCCCACGTCCTCCCCGTAGACCTGCTTCTCGAGGCTCCTTGGCCGGGCGAACTCCCGGAACGAGGAGTAATCTCCGCTGGCTACGAAGGGTTGGGCGAAAAGCTGCAGGGTCAGGTCGGGAGTAAAGGTCCAGTTGATGCGTGTGCTCAGGGAGATGGTTCGGGTGCGAATGGCGGCGAACACGTAGCGGCTTCCGAAGAAGTTCGTGGCCGTGGAATCCTCAACGGCCTTGACGTACTGCGCTGCGTCCTCGTCGTAGGCGAAGGTCGGCGAAAGCTGGACGAAGATGTTCGGTGCGGGTTTGAAGGCCACGCCTGGACCCAGGGTGAAAGAGCGGGTGTCGTTTCCGATGCCCCGGGAACCCCGGACCTGCACGTCGAAGACAACAGGGGCCCGAGCATCGGTGGATACCTGGAAATGTCCGAAGTCGTACCCTGCGCGTTTCACCACGGGGCCGCCCCGCGTGAGGCGATCGTCCAGCGCCGGCTCTTCGTGGATCCAGAAGGTTCGGAGATTCCAGTAGTTGAGGAACTCCATTCCGTAGTACGCCTGGAGGGCGGTTCGGGTGAGGTCCCCGTCGTAGTTGCGCTCCGCCGCGCCGCCGAGGCTGGTAAAGATGCTACGGTACCAGCTCGTGGGCGTGGCGAAGCTCCCCCCCACGTTGCCGTTCACCCAGAGGTAGTCGGCCCTGTCCAGGAAGGCGAGATCGTTGTTTTCGAACCCGGGGCTTCGGACGTTCGCCATGAGCTCCCACCGGAGGATGCCGCCGCTGTCCTTTCCAACCCGAGTGAAGAGTCCGTAGCCCCGCAAGGAGGTGGCGCTTGGGTCGTAGTTCGTGTCGAAGAGCCCATCTCCGGTGGACTCCCGATCGGGCCGCTGAAAATACCGGGCGCTGGAATGCTGAGTCCGCTCAAGAACTGCCGGTGATCCGGTCACATTGGTGAGCAGGGTGCTTCCCATCCAGGAGTATTCACGCCCGTGCCAGGTGTGGTACCAGTCGAGACCCGCTGCTTCCGCGTGGCGGTGAAGACGATCCTCGACGATGGGGTCTTCGGTGCGTCGTGCCACCGAGGTAAGGATCCCGCCGATGGTGGTGGCTCCACCCCGCAGCTCTTTCTCGACCCGGCCCACGAAGTAGCTCGTCAACGGTTCCACCACCTGGGACGACTCACCACCGCCCCCCACGGGCACGTAGTGTGCGGTTTCCCGGCCGGTGACGGCTTCCAGGATGCCGATAGTGTAACCCTGGTTGGTACGGCCGGTGATCTTGGCAGCCGCCAGGATGGAGGTGCTCTCTGGAATGTCGGCGTACTCCGCCGCGCCCTCCACGTACCCGGTGATCTGAGGTGGCCGACCAATGCGCCGTGTGTAGAAGGCACTGAGGCTGGAGGTGTTGTTGCAGAACATGCACCGCATGCCACCGAAGCTGAAGGCGCTTCTTCCTGCGACGAAGAAAGGCCGCTTTTCGTCGTAATAGGTCTCGAAGGCGCTGAGGTTGAGGACGGAGGGGTCGACTTCCACCTGCCCGAAGTCCGGGTTGAGGGTGGCGTCGAGGGTCAGGTTCGTGGTGAGCAGGTATTTGAGATCCGCCCCGAAATCGAAGCGCATATCGGTGTCTTTGCCGTAGGGATCGCCCGGGACGGCTCGTTCAACCCGGCTTCCAGTGACGGCATACGGAAGCGCCTCGAACTGGCGGGGTTGCCTGGGAATGACCAGGCCTTCCAGGTGGCCGTAGAAGGCGGGCCCGCTTGCCGCGTTCCGGGGCCGGAACGACCACATTTCCTGTTCATTCAGGTGATCCACATAGCGCCAAATCTGAAGACCCCAGGTCTGCAGGGAGTCGGGGGAGAAACGGAGTTGGCTGAACGGGATTCGCAGCTCCGCCGTCCACCCGAGGGAGTCGACCTGGGTGGACGCCTCCCACACCGGGTCCCACGACGGGTCCCCGTTGAACTTCTCCCCCTTCGCTCCGCTCGGATTCACCTCGAGCCAGGCGTCGTCAAGGTGGTTGTGGTACGGATCCAGGCGAAGGATGAGCTTGTCGGTGGTGAGTGAGTTGAAGGACCCGTTGTCACCGCTGGCGTCCAGGAGCTGGTCCCTGCGGGCCAGCGGCGCGATCACGCCCCCGGGTTGGCTCATGCGGGCCCCAATGTAGAGGGCTCGGTCGTCGAACAGGATCCGAACTTCCGTGGGATATGATTCTGGAGCACCCTCGTCGGGTTGGAATTGGCGGAATCCGGTGGCGGGGGTCGCCCGTTCCCAGGCGTTTTCGTCGAGCCGCCCATCCAACGTGATCACCCCATTCAGCCGGGAAGCCTCTGCCGTGGGCAGCGATCTCGTACCCGAAGAGCCGGTGTCCTG
>CBDUAX010000466.1:0-4199 GCA_965365235.1 uncultured bacterium | reverse complement strand
TGACCGTCTGGTGGTCGACCAGCGTCCCGCCACGGATCAAGATGGTCTTGTCGCTCACGTCAATCCCCCTTTCAAGACCTGGTCGGTTCCATCGACGACGGATGTGGCGTAGCGGTTTTCACCGCTGATGTGATCACGCATCAGGGTCAAGAAGACGCCACTCAGGAATAGCATGGCAAAGAGGTTCGGAATCGCCACCACAGCCACGGCGATGTTGGCAAAAAGCCAGAGTTGATCCACGTCGGCCACTCCGGCGAAAAAAACTCCAGGCACGAAGTAGAACCACTTGAGTGCTTTGAACCAGCCGACCCCCACCAGGCTGACCAGACAGGTCTCGAAGTAGATGAAGAACCCGATCTGGGTGGAAAGGCAGAAGGTGGCGATGGAGACGGAGACGACGGCCTCTGCCGTGCCCTGGGGGAAGGCCCGGGTGAAGGCCGCGAGTAAAAGCTCGATGCCCGACTCGCCGGATGCCAACGCCCCTGTGGACAGGATGGCGAAGGCCGTGATGGTGCAGACCACCACGGTGTCGAAGAAGACCTCGAAGGCACCCCAGAGGCCTTGTTCGAAGGGATGGTTGGTGTCCGCCACGGCGTGCACCATTGGGGCCGTCCCCAGGCCGGCCTCGTTGGAGAGCATCCCACGGGCCATGCCCTGCTTGATGACGGTGGCCACGGCGATCCCACTGGCCCCGCCCACCCCGGACATGGGCCGAAAGGCATAGGTGAAGATGGAGTGGAATACCTCCGGGACCTGCCGGATGTTGATCAGGATGACCAGGAGTCCACCAGCCAGATAGGCGAAGGACATGATCGGAACCAGCCAGCCGGAGAAACGTCCCACCCGGCGAACCCCTCCCAGCACCACCAGGGCGGTGATCACTGCCATGGTCCCCGTCACCAGGTAGGGATTGATCCCGTAGCTGGCCAGCAGGGCTCGCCCCACGGTATGGGACTGGAGCATGGATGCGGCGAAGACCGCATTGATGAGCATCCCCACGCTGAACAGAGTAGCCAGTGGATTCCAACCGAGGCCCCGGCGTATGGTGTGCATGGGTCCGCCCCGGACCCGGCCGTCGGAACCCACTTCCCGATAATGGACCCCAAGGGTGATTTCCACCGTCTTCGACATCATTCCGAAGAAGGCCAGAAGCCACATCCAGAACACGGAACCCGGCCCGCCCACCGAGAGGGCCGTAGCCACCCCGGCCATGTTCCCCATCCCTACCGTGCCCCCCAGAGAGGTGGCCATGGCCTGGAAGGGGGACATGGATCCGGCGTCTTCTCTTCCCGGTCGCCCTCCCTTTCGGAACAGGGTAAAGCGGGCGATGTACCGGAGGCCCACAACCTGGAAGAACCCGGAACGAAGGGTGAAGAACACCGACACACATGCGATGAACACCATCGTCCAGGGTCCCCAGAGGAGTCCGTCGATGGTGGCGAGCCATTCCAGGATTCGGTCGATCAAAGGGACCTCGGATCAGGGGCGCAGGGGCGCCAAGAAACCAGGAGGGCTCCTGGCGTGTCCAGGAGCCCGCCGGCCGTCACCATGGCCTGATGGGGCTATGTGGGCAAGGGACGGGCAGGGGGAGTTTCAGCCCGTCGAGGCTCCGGGGAGGGCTTCAGGGGGGGGCGCCCCCCCGCCACTGCGTGGTGATACGGGCGGCCCCGCAGTCCTACCAGCGACGCTTTTTCGGCCGAAATGCCTGCCTCATCATATCCGAGTCGAACTGGTCTCCGGCATCGCCAGTGGTAGCAAAACGGTACAGGGCCGCCGTGTAGATGCCGTTCAGAGCGGAGGTAAAGAGGATCAGGGCGACAAAGGCTGCGATGAAGGTCAGTGCCAGAGGGATCAGAAGCACTTCGCTGATGGCCCCCGCCAGCATGAAGACGGGCACGGCCACCAGCGCCATGCCAACCAAAAGGAGGAAGGTGACCAAACCGATCCCGATGTTCCCGGCCACCTGCTCGCCCCATGTCTTCTTGAAGAGCGATGCGCTTTCCTTCACCGCGTCGAAGGCGCTGACCTCCTTCGTGACCAATACCGGGACGGTGAGGAAGGTGGCGAGGGTCCAGGAAAGCCCGATGAGACCGATGACGATGCGGCCGATGAATCCGGCTCTCTCTTCCAGCGCCCTGAGGATCATTCCGACGGTGGCGGCGATTGCGGCGTATTCCAGGATCGTCGTGAGCTTCTTGAAGGCGATGTTGAGCCCGTCCGAAACGGTGGGGTCTCCCCCATCCAATCGGATCATGGTGGCTCCAACCAGCGCTGTGTTGAAAAAGAAGATCAGAGTGTACAGGACCAGGTAGTAGATGAACCCCACCACGTATCCCAGGTATCCTGGATCCTCTCCCATCCGCTCGAGGGCACCGAACCCCTCGCCGATGAAGGCGAAGGGCACGACGAAGGTGGCGGTGACGAGAAGGGTAGCGATGCCGGAAAGGAGGGGGAAGACCATCAACTCCGGATCCTTCCGAAGGACCCTTGCGCTGGCTTTCATCATCTTCCAACTGTTTGAAATCTTCGACATCGTTCCTCTACTCCTCTTCTCAACGCTACGCTGAGGACCCCGGGGGACGCACATCTCCCCCTGAGTGTTCCATCATCTCTTCTTCAAAGCTACGTATGCCGGGCTGTTTGCTTCAACCAAATCCCTGAAGGCAGAAACCCCCCACTGCCCCGAATCCCTCTTAGAAGACCCAAGAAAACTTGGTGAAGAGGGTCCGGTACCGTCCGGGATCATCGGCGATCTGAGAGGGTCCCTGCTGATAAGCCAGCTGCAGAGAGCCGAAGGGTGGGAAGAACCTCCAGACGTACACGAACTGGAGCGTCTCCCTTTCAAGATCGAAGTTCGGGTCGGTGAATCCGCCCGTGAGGTCGTATTTGGACTGATAGAACACCTTGAAATACATGTCCTTGTTCACATAGTACGTGGCGCGGACATAGTGAATCCAGCTGCTCCGTTCGCTGGGATCGGGGCTGAACCAGATGCGGGTGAGATTGTAGGCGGTACTCAAGGCGTCCGTGACCTTCAGGTTGACTCTTCCACCGAACCGCTCCAGATCGCTATCGAAGTTTTTCCCCTTTCCGTAGTACGCTGAAATCGACCGGCCGGTTCTTGTGTCGAAGGTGATTTCAGCCTGATTCAGAGAGTTCCGAAAGTCCTTTTCGAAGAGCCCCTCCTCTTCGGCCTTGAATCCCTCTGTGTTGGTGAGGTTCAGGCGCCACTTCCGGAGGAAGTTCAGGGCAAGGCCATTACGCACTTCCCAGCTCCGGAGGTGGCCAGCCTGGCTCCAGTATTGGTTGTAGTTGATGGACGGCGTCAGGTCCTGGAGTCCGTTCCGGTTGATCCAGAACACCTTCCGGATATTGGAGTCCACCTCCCGGCGGTCGTCGTCTCGGATGAACCCGACCTGGTTCATGTTTTCCCGGACATTCTCCCCAACGTGTGTATAGCGAACGTGAAAGTGGCCCGTCCGGGAGTCGTAGGACGGACGGAAGAAGTAGGTCCAGGCCCCGTCGCTGTGGTCGCCATAGGAACGAATTACCTGACTGGTCATCCCCAGGAACTGGGAGAAGAAGAGGGTGCCCACCACGCCCAAGGATCCTTCGTTCTCTCCGTCGTAGCTCCGGTTTGCGCCGATAAGACCAATGTTTGAGGCGTTCCGGACCTCCCTGCTGATTCGGAAGACCGAGTAATAGGCGTCCTCTCCGGAGGCGCTGGCCGTGGATGCGGAAGAATCGGATACCGTGGTGAGGGCGTTGATTCGCCAGGGGCCGATCTTGCCATTGATCTTCCCACCCCAGGGAATCTCCCCAACCCGGCGGGAATAGAACTGTCGGATTCGGGTGGAGTAGTTTTCCCCGCCCTCCAGGAAGAAGGGTCGTTTCTCAGGGTAGGACAGCTCGAAGCGGGTGAGGTTCACCTGCTCCACATCGGCTTCGATGGTGGCGAAGTCCGGGTTGAAGGTGAGATCTGCTCCAAGGTTGCTGGAAAGGCGGTATCGGGCATCCAGGCCAACTTCCCCCTCCGGTTTCCGATCTTCGGTGAAGGCGTACTGGACGTAGGGGATCAGGGTGTAGCTCTTGGTGAATGGTGATTTGGCGTCCTCGAGATATTTTTGCGCGAGCCGTCCGAAGTGCGAACCGACGATACCTGGGATTCGCCCACTGAGTGCGCAATTGAACTGGAACTT
>CBDUAX010000465.1:0-4217 GCA_965365235.1 uncultured bacterium | reverse complement strand
GGGGCCGTCGGTGGTCCCCACGAAGGAGATCCAGTCGATGACCGGGTAGTTGGAGGAGGCGGCGGCGAAACGGTCGGTGTGTCCGACGATCCAGGCCGTCAGGACACCCCCACCCGACCCGCCGTAGACAAAGAGGTTATCCTCGTCGATGTATCCCCGTGAGATGACCTCGTCCACTCCGTTCATGAGGTCATCGTAGTCCTTGTCCGGATATGCGTTGTTGATCTCGTTTCCGAAAGCACTCCCATAACCCGCACTGCCACGGGGGTTGGTGTAGAGAACCACGTATCCATCGGCAGCGTGGTGTTGCCACCGATGGTTGAAACCCACCCCGTACATCCCGTGTGGACCCCCATGGATCGTCAGGATCATTGGGTATTCCTCCGACGGATCGAAGTCCGGCGGTTTGATGATCCACCCCTGGATGTCCAGGCCACCGGTGGACTCGTACCAAATCTCCTCCACTTCACCCAGCGTTACTCCCCCAAGGACGTCCCCGTTGACCTCGGTCAGCCGATGCATCCGAGCCGGGTTCCGAAGATTAAAGGTCCAGATGTCGCCAGGCTCATGGTAGCTGGAGACTGTGGCCGCCACATTCCCGTTCCGGTCCATGGAAGAGAAGGAGAGCATGTGGTTGCCTTCAGTAACGGCCCTGGCTTCACCATCCACCGGTGCAAACCAGACGTTTCGAGTTCCTCTCATGCTGGCATTGAAATAGAGCCCGCTTCCGTCGGGGGCCCATGCCAGGTTCGCCAGGGACCGTCCCAACTCACCGGCGATCCTCCGGGGGTTGGAGCCGTCGGCATTCATGACGTAGAGCCCATTCTCCACATAGGTATTTCGGGAAAAGTCCTGGCCCTGGTAGGCGATGAGTCGACCGTCCGGAGAAGGTACCGGGCCGCTGTCTGGCCCATGCCTCGTGGTGATCTGTCGGATGGCGCCGGTCTCGAGGTTCACCCCGTAGATCTCCGACTCCCGCCACATCCAGTCCGACTCTTCCTCCCTGAGGGAGGTAAAGACGATCTCCGCGCCGTCGGGCATCCACTCCGGACCCGAGTGGTCCCACTCCCCATCGGTGAGCTGCCGAGGGGTCCCCCCGTCGGCGGGGACCACGAAGATGTGAGAGTGGCTCGTGTCCACGAAACCCCGGCGATCAGCCCTGTAGTCCAGGCGGCTGACGATCTTCGGGCCTTCGGTCCACTGGGCCCCTTCGGGCCGGGGGGGCAGCTTCACCGACCAGGGCTCGGCGTCCTCCACAGACATGGTGAAGGCGATTCGATTCCCATCTGGAGACCAGCGCAGGTTGCCAGGACTTCGCTCCACCCGAGTGATCTGGGTGGTGGATCCTTCCGCGTCCATCCAACGGACAAAGATCTGGCTCCCACGGGGTTCACCCGAGGCTGTGAAGGCGATGCGGGTTCCATCCGGGGACCAGGTCGGGGAGGACCCCTCCGCCAGGAAACGCTTCCGAGAGCCGTCGGCTTCCATGATCCAGATGGCGGAGTAGCGTCGGTCGTTCACCGCGTCGACACCGCCACGGGTGAAGATGACGTGGCGGCCGTCAGGGGAAAGCTGGGGATTGGAGACCGACTCCATGTCCAAGAACATCTCCAGAGTGATGTGCTTGGCCTGAGTCTGAGCTGTGGCGTTGGGGATAAGGACTGAGAAGAGGAGAATCAGTCCCCCGAACACGAGGAAGAAGCTCTTCCGCATGGGAACCTCCTTGGCAGGAGTCGTGGTCACTCCTGGGACGGCCGGAGTGTAGATGATCGAGGATGAAGTCCAAACTACGGCCCGGATGGGCTGGTGGGCCAGCCTGGTGGATCCGTCTGGGTAGGCGCGCACTTCCTCCGGAGCGTCCCGCCCCGATCCGTTTTTGGACTCCAGTGTCGGGTGTCGATTACCGGAAAAGTGCCGGAGCCCCTCCGGTGTGCCAGAACAATGCCGTGTCTCCCTGTGGGATCCGCTTGGTGCGGACCCAATGGAGGAAGCCTGCTCCAGCCTTTGAGGTGTAGACCGGGTCCAGAACGATCCCGGCCTTGCCGCCGAAAAAACGAGTGGCCTCGTCGGAAGCTTCACTGGTGATTCCGTACCCGTCGCCGATGAACCGGTCGTCTGGTATCACCGACCCCGGGAGCAGGTCACCTTCCCAGCCCAGAAGCGCTGCAGCCCCTGATGCGATCTCTGTCGTGACCGTTTTCATCTCCTGTGCCGACACATCCGGGCTGACTCCTACCAGCCGGACATTGGAACGCTCGAGGATGGAGAACCCCAGCGCCAGACCCGCCAGGGTACCACAGCTGGAGCTGGCAATGAAGATCCAGGTGATCCCTTCGGGCCACCCCCCGCGTTGGTCCATCTGATGGTTCAACTCAACGGCAGCCCGTACGTAGCCAAGGGCTCCCAAAGGGGTGGATGCACCCAGCGGGATGATGAGGGGGTTCCGACCCTGACGCTCCAGCTCCCGTGCAGCTTCCTCCATGGCCGGCGCACGATCGGTCCGGTCCTCCACGACCCGGATCTCAGCCCCGAACAACCTCATGAGGAGGGAGTTGGCAGTTGGAGGATCCGGCGGCTGACCGTTGACCACCAGAATGCAGCTCTTCCCGAGTTGAGCGGCGGTGGCCGCCGTTACCCGGCAGTGATTGGATTGCGGCCCCCCACAGGTGATCAGGGTGTCGGCATCGGCTCCGTCACCCCCGAGGTAGAATTCCAGCTTTCGAACCTTGTTTCCTCCCAGAGCGAATCCTGTCCAGTCATCCATCTTCAGGAGGATCGGCGGTGCATCGGGATCCAGAGCCCCCTGGAGGGCAGGGGAGGGAAGCAGGGGAGTGGGGAGAAAGGCCAGGGGCTTTCTGGGGAGGGACTCCAGACGCTCAAGTGCCGCGTGGTTCATGGCATACTCCAGCGGTTTGAAAGGTCGTTGGGTGGCGTGGGGTTTCGGGTCTTCATGATTCAGGGTGCCTCCCCCGACCCGTCCCAGTCCTTCTGGTACCGTTTGGCGGCCCGCACGGTATTGAGGTGAATCTCTACCGTGTCTTGGATCCGCGGAGCATAGCCCCCGCTCATGACCACGGCCACCGGGACCCCGCGGGAACGGCACTTTCGGAAGACCAGCTCGTCCCTGGCCAGTAGCCCCTCCTTCGACACGCCCAGCCGACCCAGGCGATCCTCTTCGAAGGGGTCGGCTCCGGCCAGGAGGAAGGCAAGCTGAGGGTCGGAGGAAACAAGGGCTTGATCGACTCCGCGCTCCACTGCCTCCAGGAAGGCAGGGTCGGTGGTGGCATCGGCTAGCTCCAGATCCAGGTCGCTTTCCTCCTTTCGGAAGGGGAAGTTGTTTCCGCCGTGGACCGAGAGAGTGAAAACGGAAGGGTCCCCGTGGAAGATTGCGGCTGTCCCATTCCCCTGGTGCACGTCCAGGTCCAGGATTGCCACTCGTTGACCCCTGCTCTCTTGCGCCATGCCCCGGGCCGCCACTGCGACATCATTGAAGACGCAGAACCCTTCTCCCCGATCCGGGAAGGCGTGATGAGTTCCTCCAGACAGGTTCACCGAAATTCCATCCTCCAGGGCGCAACGGGCAGCGGCGATGGTTCCCCCCACCGAGCGGCGTGACCGTTCTACCAGCTCTGGTGACCAGGGGAACCCCATGCGCCGGATCTGGGGCTCGGAGAGCGTCCCTTCCCGAACGCGGGTCAGGTACCCTCGGTGGTGAACCGTAGCCAGCTCGTCATCCGTGGCTCCCGGGGGAACGCCAAGGGTGACGTCCTTCCCCAGTCCATCCTCCCGGACCGCATCCCGAAGGAGGGCGTACTTCTCAATGGGAAACCGGTGGCCCGCAGGGAGAGGCAGGACAAAGTTGTCGCAATAGAAGAGCCGCATGAGGAGTAGCCTAACCTCCCCGGCTCGGTTGGGGGAGGGGGATCCCCGGGTCGGGAGGGGGGTTCCAAAAAAGGTGTTGTGGTTGCCGGGGAGTGACGGCGTTCCGACCCGGCGCCCCTCAAGTCTCGCGCCTATTTGGGAGCCGAAAAATCTCGGCCAATGGTCATAGAAGCTCGCCAAGCAACCTGGTGGGAGCCCTCCTGCGCTTCCCCAGGCTCGGCAGAGCGATCCCTTTCGCTGCGCTTCTCCTGGCTGGACTCGCGGGCCCAATAAAGGCTCAAGCCGCCCAGCCCGGATCTCTCCAAGGTCGAATCCGAGATGACGAAGGGATTCCG
>CBDUAX010000464.1:0-4223 GCA_965365235.1 uncultured bacterium | reverse complement strand
GATGTTGGACTGCCGCCTTCGGGTCCTGCCGGACACTGGATGGGAGGTTTCCCAAGGCCAACGGGTCAGGGTTCATCTGGGCACCGCCGAAATCCTTGCCAGGACTGCGGTCCTGTCCGGGGACTCCATTCCCCCTGGGCAAGAAGGTTGGGTTCAACTCCGGTTGGAGCAGCCCGTTCTGGGAAGGGCGCTGGATCGGTTCGTGGTCCGGTCCTACTCCCCTGTCACCACCATTGCCGGGGGCCACCTGGCGGATCCGTTCCCCATGAAGCGGCGCCGCCTCCGTCCGAATGAGGACGAACTCCTCTCCCGTCGGTTGGAACCCGACCCTGAGGGAGCCCTGGCCGCCCTTCTGGAGACGGCCGGATGGGCCGGCGCGGAGTTCGGGACCCTTCCTCAAAGACTCGGCTACCCCCCGGCCACCCTCTCGAGCGCGTCCGGACAGCTTCGCCAGAGGGGAGGTTGTCAGGATGTTGAGGGGACCTTCTTCGCGGCTTCGGTCTGGAGGGAAGGCAAGGCTCGAATGTTGGACCGCCTCTCCTCTTTCCATGATCGGGAGCCTCTGAGGCCGGGGATGCCCCTGGAGGAGCTGAGGCAGGTGCTTCCGAAGGAGGGCGGATCGGGCCTCCGAGAGGGGATCATGGCGGAACTCGTATCGGCAGGATCGCTGGAAACCCTTGGAGGCCTGGTGGCGTTGAAAGCCTTCTCTCCCACCATGGACGACCGGCAGAAGGGTGTCCGAGACACGCTTCGGGCCATCCTGGCTGGGGCCGGTCTCGCTCCACCCGACCTCCCGGAGCTTGCAGAGGCGGCCGGGACAACCACGGAGGAGATCGAGGCCATCTTGAGGCTGATGGAGAGTCGGCACGAGGTTGTTGGACTGGAGGGATCCCTCTTCGTTCTCCGGGATGCCCTGCACAAAGCTGGAAGCAGGGTCGTGGAAAAACTGGCGGGAAGGCGAGATCTGGGTCCGGCCGACTTCCGGGAGGTCCTGGGGGGCACTCGGAAGTACCTCCTGCCGATTCTCCGCTACCTCGACACCGTGGGAATCACCACCCGGGTCGGGGAGGGCCGGCAGGTAGAGACAACCCTACCAAAGGGTTGGGGAACTTCCGGGGGGTCCCACCACTACTAGTACATGCGGCGGGCAGCAGGGGTTCAAGGCGCTTGACCTTGGTCTCGCCGCATCGTACTATGGAAGCGAGGTATTAGGTTTCGCTCCCTTTCTCCTTGGAGGGCCATCGTTCAAAGGCTACAGCACAGCGCATCTGTGCGGAGGTTCAGATGAGACGCTTCAGCAGCGTCCTCTTCGTCCTCCTCTCCATCGTCGGCCTTGCTTTTACGGCCTCAGCCCAACAAGTGGGGTCGACTGGAAAGCAGGATTCCGGGTTCTACCTGGAGCAGAACTACCCGAACCCCTTCAATCCTGAGACGAAGATCCCGTTCGTCCTGGACGAAGATTTGTTCTCCGGCGGGCAGCCGGTAGTGGTTTCGGTTCGGATCTACAACGTTCTGTCGCAGTTCATCACCGCCCCCACAGCGCTGAACCACCCCATGGGGGAGAGTGTACCTGTTCTTGATCTGGAGTATCCTTTCCCGGGCCGGTGGGAAGCGTATTGGGATGGCCGGGACGAGTTGGGAAGGCATGTGGCTTCCGGAGTCTACTTCGTCCAACTGGCGGTGAATGGAAAACGGCCCCAGGTCCGTAAGATGTTCGTCACCAAGTGACGACACGTCCTTCGGCCCAGGGTCGGAGGAATGAAGAGGAAAGAATTAAGGGCATCCCCAAATGGGTGCCCTTAATTTTTTATATCACAATAACTTAGTGGCGTTCAGGAGAGAAAATAGATAAACCTCCCACAGCTCTCGCAGCTTTCCACGGCCTGGTTCGGGGGCCCGGACCGGGAAGTAGGGATGGACACAAAACAACCGTAACAAACCCCACCGATCACCGGAACCACCATCCGGCCCAGCGCTGGGAAGCCCCGTTCACACCGGGTCTTGATAGGCGGATCGAGGCCCTCTTTCAGTTCCTGGATCTTCTCATCCAAGGCCGAGGCTGCTTCCTTGGGATCGATGTTGAAATGCCCGGCCTGGAACTCAATAAAACCGGGTTCCTCCAGAAGAGCGGTTCTCTGGAGATGTAGGTCTTGAATCTCCAGAAGAAGCATCACCTGCGGGTGCATGGCTCCCCCGAGTCTATTGGGCTTTTTCTTCCAGGAGCCTCAGGAATTCCTCCGGAGTCTCGATTTCCTTGAGTTGCGTCGGCACCTCGGGATCCTTGGCGAACTGGGCAATCTTCCCAAGGACCGGCAGGTACTGGTTCGAGACCTCGAGTGGGGGTGCCACAATCAAGAAGAAGTTGTGGACAGGACTCCCATCAATGGCCTTGAAATCCACCCCACCCGGCTTCCGTCCATAGGCCAATCGGAGCCGATTAACCACCAGGGACCGACAGTGGGGGATCGCAATGCCTTTCCCAATCCCGGTAGATCCCAGGTTTTCCCGCCTCTTCAATGTTTTGAAGAGGATCGCTTCAGACTTCTCGTCCATCCCGAGAAGAGCGATCAGCTCTTTCAGGATCTCATCCTTGGATTCCGACTCTATGTTCAGGTTCACGACATCTTGCGTGAACAATTCTCTCAGTTTCATCCGGTAGCCCCCAGAGTTCTTGTCGTAGGCGCCGGCAATCAGCCCGTTGGCGACGTTAAATAGTAGCAACAAAACCCCAGTGATGCTATGGAACCCGGCGGGCCCCCCTCACCTGCCGAATCTCTCCAACCCAACCAACCCAAAAGAGGGGTCGCCCTTTGGTTGGCACGAAAGGGCTGGTATTTTTCCATCATGAAGACTCAGTTTTCCTCTGTGTTCAACGGCGTGCGGACCCCCCTCTTTCTGGCCCCTCAGGCCGGGGTCAGCGAGGCGCCGTTCAGACGGCTCTGCCGCGACTACGGGGCTGACGTCGTCGTCAGTGAGTTCGTGAGTGCCGACGGCCTCTGCAGAGGAAACGAGAAAACGCATAAATACCTGCGGTTCCACGACGATGAGCGTCCCATCGGCATTCAGATCTTTGGGTCCGCCCCAGCCATGATGGCCGACGCCGCTGCTCTGGTGGCGGAAAGTTATACCCCAGACTTCGTGGACATCAACTTCGGGTGTCCAGTGAAGAAGGTGGTGAAGCGAAACGGCGGATCTGGGTGCCTCAGGGACCTTGATCTCGTGGGGAAGATCACGCGGGCCGTTGTGGATGCCACACCCGTCCCGGTAACGGCAAAAACCCGAAGCGGGTTCGACGAGAACACACGGAACCCGGTGGAGATCGGGCGTCGGATCCAGGACGCAGGAGCCAGGATGATCACTCTGCATCCGCGCACGCGGGCCGATATGTACGGGGGCTCAGCCCAATGGACTGAGATCCGAGATCTGGTCGCCGCCCTGGATATCCCGGTGGTGGGGAATGGGGACATTCGAACGGGAGCAGACGCCAGGCGGATGAAGGACCTGACCGGATGTTCTGGGATCATGATGGCGAGGGGGACCCACGGTGCACCCTGGCTTTTCTCCCAGGCCCGCGCCGCACTGGAGGGAAATCCGGTTCCTGACGCCCCGGATATTCCGGAGCGGTTTCGCGTCTGCCTTCAGCACGCCAGGAACGCCATCGATTTCGGAGGTGACCCCGCGAGGGCGACTCTGGAGTTCCGAAAGCACCTGGGGTGGTATACCAAAGGAATTCCGGGGGGCAAACGCCTCCGGGAGAGCCTCTTTCAGGTTACGACTCTGGGTCGGATGGAGGAGCTCCTGACCGGGTATTTGGCTGACTTGGGCAGATCGACGCCGGTGAAATGAAGCTTTTTCCCATCATGAGGGTATATATTCAAGACATACGGTTTATCACCCAGAACAAGGGGGCGTAACGGCTTCGACGCGTTTGGCGGATCCGGAGTAGCGTGCCGAGGATCTCGGGAGCCTCGTAAAACACCCCGGGAAAACACAACTGCCAACACTGAACTGGCACTGGCCGCGTAACAAAACGCTGGCCCGCCTCCTGACTGGCCTGCCCGAGGCTGGACCTGAGGCGACGATAAGTCGGGCTGGCCTCCCCTCGGTGCTCTCACGAGGATGGCGAGACTCTTCGATAGCTAGCCCCGGGTTGGTTGTTCACTGGCCGCCTGAGGGCGAAACCTCTCAGTGATCTACGCACGTAGAAGCTCTTGACGACCCAC
>CBDUAX010000463.1:0-4229 GCA_965365235.1 uncultured bacterium | reverse complement strand
CCAGGTTGGCGCAGGCCACCAGCAGAACCAACCCCACAGCTCCCAGCAGAACCAGACCGGCCGGGGCCAACGTCTTATCAAAATCGGGGTTTATGGCTACATCGTTGGTTGGAAGGATCGTGAGGCGTTCGAACTCATTCGTCTCGGGGTACTGAGCCGATAGCTGGGCCGCGACCCCATTCAACTCGGCCCGGACCGCTTAGAGTCCGACGCCCGGGTTCCTGCGACCTTTGATCCAGAGAAAATGCAAACCGCGTCGACCGAGCTGTGTCGGCTCGGGGCTCGGCCCTGTCAACCTCCGATTCCCCAACGGCTCTACCTCTTCCACCATGGAAAGGGGGATCAACATCTGGGAGGTCACGGCTGGAAACATTCCCCCGAAATTCGCCGGCGCCACACCCACCACCGTGTAGACGATCCCGTTCATCCGGAAGGTCCTGCCGAGAATCCTCGGATCGCCTCCGAACCGCGTCTGCCAGAACCCGTGGCTCAGTACAGCCACCGGGGACGCCCCGACCGCCTGGAACTCCTCAGGGGAGAAGGCCCGCCCCAAGGCCGGGCGGACACCCAGGACGGCGAAGTAGTCCTGGGAGACCACCTCGCCGATAACCAGCGCCGAGCTGCCCTGGACCGAGAGGTTGGCGAAGAAGTTGGTGTAGGCCATCATCCCGGAGAGAGTCTCCGTCTGGCTTTTGTAGTCCAGGAAGTTCGGGTAGGAGTTGGCGTCGTGGGTGGATGCAGTGGCCGAGTGTCCGTAGATGTCCACCAGCTCCTCGGACCGCTCCACGGGGAGGGGTTTCAGGAGGACAGCATTCACAAGGCTGAAGATGGTGCTGTTGAATCCGATCCCGAGGGCAATGGTCAAGACTGCCACCGTGGTAAATCCCGGTGACTTGAGGAGTCCGCGAATTCCATAGCGGAAGTCCCGTGTCAGTTCGTCCACGATGGTGCCCTTCTCCTTGAGAGGCTTTGGGGGAGATTGGGGCATACACGTCTGTCAGGATTGGGTTTCGCCGAATCGGGAGGGGAAGGCCAGACGGCGCCTGCCCGGAAGGAAAAAAGAGGGGGGGGTGGGTGAGCCCTCAGCGGACCTCGTTCGCTGCAATGAAGACCTTCTCCAACCTCTTCGTGGTAGAGATGTCTTCAAGAGGATCGGACGGCAGGACCAGCAGGTCGGCCCATTTCCCGGCTTCCAGGGTGCCCACGCCGGACATCTCCAGACAGGCCGCTGCAACACGAGTAGCGCTGGCCAGCGCCTCTTCCGGAGTGAGGCCCGCTTCCACCATGAGTTCCAATTCCAGGTGATCGAAGTACCCGGGGAAACGGCCCGGTGGGCCCGCATCGGTGCCGAAGGCGATCCTGACACCCGCTTCGGAAAGGAGCTTCAGGTTCCTCTTCGCCTGATCCAATCCCTCCCGATACTGGGCGGCGGCGGAGCTCTCTCTCATGGCTTGTTTGAAGGCCGGGTCCGAAAGTCGGTGTACCTCGCTCTCCTTGGCTCCCTCCTGAAAGAAGGGATCGTCGAAGAACGCGGGCCGGTCCGCGTACACGAAGGCCGAAACTTCTCTGGTGAGGGTGGGCACATAACAGGTCCCGGTCTCTCCCAACAATCTGATGACCTCCTCATCCACGTCGGCATCCCGGATGGAATGGGCCACAAGGTCGGTCCCCATTTCCAGCAGGCGCTTGGCGTCGTCCAGGTAGAACAGGTGTGTGGCCAGTCGGAGTCCCCGATCATGGGTGGCGTCCAAGATCGCCTGGACCGTTTCCCACGGCATCTTTGAGGTAGTGCCCAGATTGTCGTCCACCCGGATCTTCATCCAATCGACATCGGCGGCGGCGTTCTCGGTCACGGCGGCCCGTCCATCTGCCGGGGTGGACGCCGTGATGACGGGGCCCGCGAACCGGAAGCGGGCCCGGTCCAAGGATGGCGTGTCCTGGGAATCTCGGATGGTTCGAGCCGACGGCGGCTCGTCTCCGAGGCTGTTCACGGTTGTGACCCCGTACCTGGCGTAAAGGCCCAGCTCCTCCTCTAGCCTTGCCACAGGGTCGGAGACCGAATCCGGCGCCCAATACCCGCTCACATGGGCATGGGTCTCCACCAGTCCCGGGAGAATCCACTTTCCGGTGAAATCGTGCACCGTGGCATGGGCGGGTATGGACGGCTCCCCTACCTCCACGATGCGGCCTTCAACCACCAGGATGTCGGCAACACGGGCTGGCTCGCCCGTGCCGTCCCAGACCGTGGCGCCGGTGAAGGCTACGGTGTTCGGGTATTCAACCGAGCACCCGCCGGCCCAGGGGATGACGAGAGCGGCAAGGATGGGGACCAGTCGTTGGAAGTTCATGGTTTCGACGGTAGAGGGTTTGATCCTCGAGCGCCAGCCGCGCCCTCTTCCGCTCGGAAAGCGATTACCGGATCTACCTTGGTCGCCCTCCGGGCCGGTAGCCAAGCAGAAAGCAGGGCGGCCCCGATGAGCAAGGCGGCCACGCCGGCATAGGTGATGGGATCATGGGCCTCTACCTCGAACAGGAGGCTGGTCAGAACTCGGGAGAGAGCGAAGGCCCCTCCAAGACCCAACACCACTCCCACCATGGCCGGCCGCATTGCCTGGAAGACCACCTTCTTGAGGATTTGAGCCTTTCCGGCGCCGATGGCCACCCGAACCCCGATCTCGGGGGTCTGCTGAGCTACAGCGTAGGACTGAACCCCATAGACTCCGGCCAATTCCAGCAGCAGAGCCAGTCCCGCGAAAAGGCTTACCAGGATCATGATGAACCGGGCTCCGCCCACCGACTGTCCCACCATCTCATCCAGAGTCGCGATATCGGAAAGTGGGATGTTCGGATCCAGCTCGCCGACGATCGTCCGGATCGCCGGGATAACTCCGGTTGGCACGCCGGCGGTATGAACCACCAGTTCCGGAGGCCACCCGGGGCCGAAATACGGGAGGTACACCGCAAAGGTGGGGCCGGCGTCGATACCACGCTCGAGCATGTCCCCTACCACCCCGATGACCTCTCCCGGCCTCCCCGTTTGGCCCGCCCAAAGGGTGATGATCCGCCCCAAGGGGTCCTCTCCAGGCCACAGGAGTTCGGCAATTCTCTCGCTTATGATGGTAGGGAACGCGCCCTCGGCGGCGAAGGTCAGATCGTCGTTGGAAAAGTCCCTGCCCCGGAGCATGGGAACACCAAGGGTCTCGAAATATCCTGGGGAAACGAGGCGCCAGGACGCCCAGGGCACGGTCCTGTACGTGGGCAAGGCGAAGTCCCTGCGCCCCCAGTGGACGGATATGGACCGCAGCGGCATTCACCACCGGCGGTAGACCACGGACCCGGTCCAGGAGTTGTTGGTTGAACCCCATAAACTCCTCCGGCCCATAGCTGTCGGGTACGTGTACCGACACCAGAAGACGGTTCTCGGTATCGAACCCCTTCTCAGCCTCCAAAAGCTCACCGAAGCTTCGAATCAGCAGGCCGGAACCCACCAGGAGCATCAGAGAGAGAGCGACCTCAGCCGCCACAAGGCCTGCCCGAAGCCGGTTTTGGGTCCGGTTTCCAGCAATACTCTGTCCTCCGGCCCGAAGGGTCGAAGCGGCGTCACCGCCGGAGGCCTGAAGGGCCGGGACCAACCCGGTCACCAGACCCGTCACCACCCCGGCCCCCAGAGTAAAGGCCAGAATCCAACCGTTGAGCGTCACCTCCGAGAGCCCGGGAATTCCCCCGGGGGCCATGGCCGGGAGAAGATACACGCCCCAGACCGCCAGACCGAGTCCCAACCCTGCACCCAGGAGGGCCATCAGGAGAGACTCGGTGAGGCCCTGCCGAATCAGCCGTCCCTTCGAAGCCCCCGTTGCAGCACGGATGGCCGTCTCCCTGACCCGGCCCGTAGCCCGGGCCAGAAAGAGGTTGGCCAGATTCACGCAGGTGATCATGAGGAGGAAGCCCACAGCCCCGAGAAGTACCCAGAGGGCCCGCCGTGTCTCGGGATCCGCCACCCACTCGCTGGACGACCCAACGGTGATCCCGATCCCCTCCAGTTCATCGGGGAAGGTTTCCTCCAGGCGCCGGGCCACACCCTCCAGGTCCGTTCGGCCGCCTTCTAGGGTCATTCCCGGCAAGAGCCTACCGATGACACTGAGCTCAAAGCTGGACCGGGCCGTTTCGGTTTCCCGAACCATCGGCGTGTAGACATCGGCAAAATCCAGCCAGGGTCGGCCCTGGGGAAG
>CBDUAX010000462.1:0-4239 GCA_965365235.1 uncultured bacterium | reverse complement strand
GGCGCCAACGCCCCTGACGTCTGTCCGGTTGAGGTGGAGGGGGCGGGAACGATCGCCAGCGACGCACGACCCACTGGCGCTCCTGCATCCTCATACTGGACTGCCAACGAACCCGGCTTCCAGCGCTGGAGCTGGGTGCATGGAAACGAAGACCGGTCACCGGCGCATTGGGAAACTCGGTTCGCCACGATGGCGGCTGCGGGGTTTTCCGGCGTGTTGGTGGGAGGCAACCCAAAAGGTGTCGTCTCGGAAGCTGCACACAAGAACGGTCTTGAATTCCACCGATGGGTGTGGACGCTGAACCGGAATGGCGACACTTGGGTGAAGGAAAACCACCCGGATTGGTTCACCGTGAGCCGAAACGGAGAATCCAGCCTCGAACATCCGCCCTACGTGGGATACTACCGGTGGCTCTGTCCCACGAAGCGGGGAGTGAGGGACTACCTCCGAAACACCATGGAGGCCCTCGCCCAGGAGCCCAGCGTGGACGGGGTCCATCTGGACTACGTGAGGCATTGCGACGTGATCCTGCCCCGGGGCCTCTGGTCAAAGTACGACCTCGTACAGCACCGGGAGCTTCCCGAGTTCGATTACTGCTACTGCAGCACGTGCAGGGAGGCCTTCGCCGCCCTCACTGGGCGGGACCCCATGGACATGGTGGACCCCAGCACGGACGAGGAGTGGCGACGGTTCCGATGGGACAGCGTCACGGGACTTGTCCGGGTCCTGGCCGAAACAGTCCATGGAGTGAACAAGCCCATCTCCGCAGCCGTTTTTCCCACGCCCGCAATCGCTCGGCGGCTGGTCCGGCAATCCTGGGACGAATGGCCCCTGGATGCCTTCTTCCCAATGCTCTACCACGAGTTTTACGAAGAGGGGTTGGAGTGGATCGGGAGGGGGGTGGAGGAGGACAATATCGCCGTTGGGGATCGAGCCAAAGTATACGCGGGCCTTTACCTTCCCACCCTCAACCGGGATGGAAACCGCGAAGCCGCGGTGGGGGTCGCCCGGGAAGCCGGGGCTGATGGAGTGAGCTTCTTCGAGATGAACGGGCTGGATCTCGGCGGCCCTTGAAGAAAGCGGGCAGCCGATTCTCCCGGGGGTCAAGCACCTTGTATATTTTTAGACCATGATCTAATATTAGACTGCAGTCTAGTTTTCTCCCTTGGGAATGTCATGGACCGAAAAGGTGGCCTGAGGGCGCAGAAGGAGGCCGAGGTGAAGCGGGCCTTTTTCAGCGCCGCCATGAAGCTCTTCAAGAAGAAGGGCGTGGAGGAAACCTCGGTAGAGGAGATCGCACAGAAAGCCGGGTACAGCAGGGCCACCTTCTTCAACCACTTCGGGACCAAAAAAGGGATCCTCCGCTACTTTGGCCAAAGCCTCCTGGATCGGGTGGATCAAATACTGAAAGAGGCCGATTCCACCCTGCCCCCCCTGGAGCGCCTTCGATCGATTCTCTCGTTCCTGGCCCGGGAAGCCGATGGGAATCGGGAGGAGTTGGAGATCATCTTCCTCCACAGCGTTACCGATCCGGATTATTTCAAGAACCCCTCCCCGGCTCGCCAACGGCTGGCACGGGCGGTGGTGGTTCTGGTTTCGGAAGCCCAGGAGGAGGGCCAGGCCAGGACCGACATGCCCGCGGAGGAGATGGCCTTCCATCTGCTCTCCCTCTACAACACCGCTGTCTTCGCCATGGTAGGGGGGCTTGGGGATGCCGAGGCAACCATGGAGTCTGCATGGCGACTATTCCTCGATGGAGTCTACGGTGGAGATCGAGTGGCTGTCTGAGCTGGGATCGATCCACGCAGAGAGGTTCGGTGGGAAAGCCGCCAATCTGGGGGAGCTGATCCGCCTCGGTGCGCCGGTTCCTCCGGGATTCGCCATCGGGGTTTCCGAGTTCGAGGCCCACATCAGCCGCTGCGGGCTGCGGGAGTCCCTCTCCCCCCTGGTAAGAACAGGCGAATGGGCGGATGCCGAAAAGTCAGCGTTGGCAGCCATCACCGCTCACCCTCTGGATCCATCCCTGGCTTCCGGAGTCCTTTTGGCCGCCAGAGAGTTGGCGTCGTTCCCCTTTACGGCTCGCTCCTCCGCAACGGTGGAAGACGGCGCCGAGGCTTCCTTCGCTGGGCAGTTCAGGACCCTCCTGGACATCCATGGGGAGAGGGCCCTACTGGAGGCCATTCCGATTTGCTGGGCCTCTCTTTGGACGGAGCGGGTCCTGGAATACCGACATCGTCGGGGTGCCGATCATTTTTCGAGCGGGATGGGCGTCGTGGTCCAGGCCATGGTCCCGTGCGAGTTCTCCGGTGTCCTTTTCACCGTTGATCCAGTGGCACACCGGTCCGACCACATCCTGATACAAATCGCGCCGGGGTTGGGGGAGGCCATCGTTTCAGGGCGAGAAGCCGGTGTGGTGTATCGTGTGGACCGGGAGAGCCTCAGCGTTCTGGACTCGGACGGTGAGGGTGAGAGGCTATCGGACGTTGAGCTGAAGACCATCTGCCAGTGGGCATTGACCGTCGAGGAGCATTTCGGGTGCCCACAAGACCTGGAATTCGGATTCCTTCGGGGCGAGGTGTCCATCTTCCAGACCCGGCCCATGACCGGCCTCTCCGAGGGTTTGGCGGATCCTTTGGATCCCCCACGAAAGCCCACCTGGCCGGAACGTATGATCCTTCCCATGGCTGCCGAGCACTACACGTCGGCTCCCAAACCCCTGGACAATCTCGTCTACACGCGCCTCGTAGGTGCTGCCGTCCACGGTTTGAGGGCCTTTGGTGGGAAGGTCTCCCAGGAGGATGAGGAGTCGTTCCGGGAGGAGATCTGGAGGCAGGCGTACCGATTTCCCCGGCATCGTCTGACATGGAGGGCCCTAGGAGCCGGGTGGAAGCAGATCTCCCTCCTTCGCAAGGATTGGGTCTCCTGGTGGATGGCTGGGCCCGAGGCCGAGCTTCGGGAGATTTCCAAGGCCGTCGAGATCGGAGGCGAAACAGACATGGCCCTCTTCCACCACACCGACCGAATCCTCGACCGGTGGGAAAGCCTCCTGAAGGCCCGGATGTACGCCGCCGGAGCGCTCAGAGCCAACATCCTTCTCAAACTCCTGGTGACACTGGCTGTAGGATCCAAGGACCGTTCCCGGGTTCTGGCGGAGCTCTCCGGTGGACTGGATACTCCCACCGACCAGGTCAACCGGGCGCTCTGGGACCTTTCTCGAATCGCCCGAGAGACCCCCTCCATCCGGTCGGCAGTTCGACGCCGCTCCCAAGAGGAACTAGCGGCCTACCCAGAGGGGCGGACCTTCCTCGGGGCCGTAGCCGAGTTCCTCGATACGTACGGGCATCGGGAAGGCGGAAGCTGGTACCTATCCTCCCCAACCTGGGCCCGGGATCCGGATCAGGTGTGGGGACTTCTCTCCAGCCTGGTGGAAGCCGAAGCCCCGCCCGCGGACCCCTCCACTGCCCGAGAACGCTATCGAGTCAACCGAGACCTCGTGCGGGATCGGCTGGCTGCGGTCCCGCTGCTGGCCCGGCTCTTTCTCTGGACCCTGGGCGCGGTCCGGAGGCTCACCTTGTTCAGGGAACAGAGCCATTTTGATCTCACCCGCCCCCTCCACGCTCTCCAGCCCATCGCCGACGAGTGGGGCACTCGCCTGCTTCAGCGGGGGGTCTTGTCTGACCCGGAAGATGTCTTCTGCCTTACTGCCGGCGAGGTAAAGGAGTGGCTTCTCGAGGCACCTCCGCCGCCGAAGGAGGTCGAGGGGTTGGTGGCTCGCCGGAAAGCCACCTACCAGTTGGTGAACACCCGATGGCAATCGGACAAAGCTTCGAAGACCAGCCCCGGCCCCAACCTGAGGGGGCAGGCGGCTAGCTCGGGATCGGCCAGAGGGCGGGTACGGCTGATCCGGGGGGAGAACCAATTCCACCTTCTGGAAGAGGGTGAGATTCTGGTTTGCTCCTACACGAACCCCAGCTGGACCCCACTCTTTTCCCTGGCCGCCGCTATCGTGACGGAAACCGGTGGCCCCGCATCCCATGCCGCCATCGTGGCCCGGGAGTATGGGATTCCCTGCGTCATGGGCGTGGCCGGAGCCATGGCGATCTTCCGGGATGGAGACCAGGTGTTCGTAGACGGGGACAAGGGGCTTCTATACCGGCTGCGCCAGGAGAGGAGCTCCTGGTCCCCCCTCATGATGGAGCTCCCCCTGCCCGGAGATCCGGCCTGAGCCACAACCGCTGA